>JAFYZV010000137.1 GCA_017548525.1 Prevotella sp. | reverse complement strand
TTGACAATCCTGATGAATCATTCGATTTTGCCAATGCGAATGAAGAACAATATGCTTCTTTGCTTTCTGTAAATGTAGAGGACATTGCTTCAATCACGGTATTGAAAGATGCAGCCGCTACGGCCGTATGGGGTGTGAATGGTGCCAATGGTGTCATACAGATTACTACCAAGCGTGGTGCGAGGGGCAAGACGCGCGTGAACTTCTCATATAAGTTCACGGGTACTTGGCAACCCGATGGCTATAAGCTGTTGAATGGTGATGACTATACGATGTTGATGAAGGAGGAGTTTTACAATCCCTCCCAAGCATCGAATGCCACGACCAACATCGCCGAGTTGAATTACGACCCCAGTTGGGCGGAATATGAGAACTGGAACAACAATACCGACTGGGTGAAAGCCGTGAAACAGTTTGGACAGATGCACTCGTATAACATGAACCTCAGCGGTGGTGGACAGAAGGCGCGTTTCCGCATTTCTGCGGGATATGACCATCAAACAGGATCTATCATCAAACAGAAACTTGACCGATTCTCCACCCGTCTCGTGTTGGATTACAATGTGAGCGACCGCATCCTGTTCTCTACCAACTTCGCATTGACCTATACCAACAATTTCCAGAACTATAGCGGATTACTCGGCATAGCACAGAAACTCGCGCCGAACATGAGTATCTATCGACAGAATGCCGACGGTACTGACACCGATGAATATTATTTGATGAACCCCACGGCTCCCTCGGGGAGTACTCCTTATTCTGGAAACTACTCTTCGAGCCAATTGGAGTCTATACGTAGCTTGGGTAATCCCATCGCCATCGCTAATTTGGCATGGAAGAAAGACCAAACGTATCGTATCACTCCCGACTTCGCCGTGAAATATGAGTTGCTCGGAACAGAAGAAGGGAAACATCGGTTGACATTCAACGGACGGGTGGACTTTGACATCTACGCCCGTAGTGTACCAACCTATCATCCTGCCGCCATGTCTACCGACGGCTGGACCACGACGGGCTATAATGCCAGTTCCAACTCCGAGTCTAACCGCTTGAAGATTGGCGCTAGGGCAGAGTTGCAATACACGCCAGCCTTTAAAAACAAAGATGTTAGTGCCACAATGTTGATGCGTTATGAGATGAGTACGTCGAAGAGCAACTCACAATACATCTCCCAATATGACCTCCCCGATGGCATCACATCACCCACCATCGAGGGTGTGCTACCTACCAGCAGGGATGTGAATGGTAGTGCGGGAATGTCGAGTGGCAATAGTCGTTCCAACTCGCAGAATTTCCTATATAATGGACACTTCTCATACAAGGGTATCTACAATGTAGGCATCTCCGTCAGAGCCGATGGTAATTCTAAGTTTGGACCGAAGAACAAGTGGGCTTATTTCCCGGGTGTGAGTTTGCGATACAATATCATTGACGAGCCGTTCATGAAGAAAATTAAGGGTAAGGCATTCTCGATGCTGGGTCTTCGTGCTTCATGGGGTATCAATGGTAAGGCTCCCGATGCAGATTATCTTTTCTATTCTACCTATAATACCAGTGCCGGAGCGTATGGTGTAGGCACCACGGCTCTCACCACTGCCTCCATCGATGGATTGAAACTTGATGACTTACGGTGGGAGAAGACGACTTCCTATAACCTTGGTGCCAACTTTGGGTTCCTTAATGATATGCTTGAAGTGGAATTTGACTATTACCACAAAGAGACGAAAGACTTGTTGATGTCAAGCGTCCGCATCCCATCGACAACAGGTTATGCCAAGGTGTCATACGCCAATGTGGGACAGATGAACAACGATGGTTGGGAAATGAACATCAACGGTCGTCGGTTTATCAAGATAGGAAAGTTCTCGATGGATGCAGGTATCAACGTTGCACAGAACTACAATGAGATTAAGGAGATGGATCAGCGAGTGTTGGATGCCATCAACTCAGAGTGGAGTGCCACTACGCGACCCTCGAACAAGAGTACCACGGGCTACCTGAACCGTGTGCAGGTGGGTAATGCCCTCGGTTCTATCTATGGCTTCCGTTACAAGGGTGTCTACCAATACAGCTATGACTATTTGGAAAACTACCAAAAGGAACATAATCTCAATGCTGCCGACTATGAGGCATGGATTAATAGCGAGTTGGCAAGCGGCAAGACGTTCCCCATTGTGTTGGGATCGGATGGCAAGGTACTCATGACCAGCCAGGGACATCCCCAACACATTGTCTATAATTATGACGGCAACTCATCCACATATACCTTCCAAGGAGGTGATGCCATCTATGAAGACATCAACAATGATGGACAGATCAATGCCCTTGACATCGTATATCTCGGCAACTCACAGCCGAAGGTACAAGGTGGATTCAACTTCGCTTTCCGCTATGGGCGGTGGAGCTTGAAGACTCGTTTCGCCTATCGCTTCGGTAACAAGGTCATTAACCTTGCTCGCCTCAACTTGCAGGAGATGTTTAACACCTACAACCAATGTGCCACCGTGAACTACCGTTGGCGCAAGGATGGCGACATCACGCCGATGCCTCGCGCCATGTACAACTCGGGCTACAACTTCCAGGCTTCCGACCGTTATGTGGAGAATGGCTCATTCGTGCGTTTCAACAATTTGCAGTTAGCGTATACGTTTGATAAGAAACTGATTAAGAAATGGGGACTCAACCAGTTGCAACTCTATCTCTCAGTCAACAACCTCTATTGTTGGACCAAGTATAGTGGTACAGATCCTGAGATTTCCGCTGGTGGATGGGGTTTGGCGGTCGATGACTCGCAGACCCCGCGTTCTAAGTCGTTTACGGCAAGTATCAATATAGGATTCTAAGAAAAGGAGGACAAGATGAAAAAGTACCTATATATAATAATATGTGCAAGCATGATGATGGTGTCGTGTGTCGATACCGTAATTTTGCCCGATGACAAGACCGTGGACGAGGACTTCTGGCAGACCAAGTCGGATGTCTCGTTGATGGTGGAGGGCGCATACAAGTCGATGGTTTCCTCGGATGTGATTAGCCGACTCATTGTTTGGGGCGACTTCCGCTCCGATGAGTTGTTGCCCGTTAGTTCCATCTCGTCGAATGCTACAGTCAATGCCCTTAATGAGATTGATGCCCAAAACACACAAACAGACAACACCTTTGCGTCGTGGGCAAGCCTTTATTCCGTGATCAATAATTGCAACATCGTCCTTGACAGGGCGGAGGGTGTGATGTCTATCGACCCCTCGTACACCGAGGGCGACTACCAGACCGACCGCTCACAGATGTTGGCATTGCGGGCACTATGCTACTTCTACTTAGTTCGCAACTTCCGCGATATTCCTTATAACGCCCATGCCTACATGACAAGTAGCGAGGAGATGAACATCCCACAGTCAAGCCCAGACATCGTGTTGCAGAATTGCATCAATGACCTTGAGGAGGCAGGGAAGAATGCCCTCGACCCAACGGCATTCTCCGACTGGAGAAGGGTGGGGCATATCAACCGCGATGCCGTGAACGCTATCTTGGCAGACATCTATCTATGGAGAGCTTCCGTGATGCACAGCGATGCCGACTATCAAAAGTGCATTGAATATTGTGACAAGGTGATTGAGTCGAAGAGATTACAACATATCCCTGGGCGTAACGAGGTGGAAGTGAAGGAATATCCCCTCGCCGATGGCACTCAGGCTTTCACCAGCATCTTCATCAACCAAAATGCGGAAGAGAGTATCTTTGAATTGCAATTCGATGGAAGGAATAATTCCAATGCCGCCCTTTGCCAGTTTTTCTATAAATATCGCAACACCAACTCACCTAATGGCTACATGAAAGCTTCTACCATCTTTGGCAACGTGGGTAATGGTGCCGCCGTCTATACACAGACAGGCGACTATCGCTATTTGCAAAACTGCTATGCTGTAGGTACAGGAGCTGATGCATACGACATCCGAAAGATGGTTACGCAGATGGAATGGAATATCAACAACCCTGTCGGTATGACTGGACAGTCGAGGCAGACAGACCGTCCATACGACAACTTCGCCCAGAATTATATCTTCTATCGCCTGTCAGACGTGATGCTGATGAAGGCAGAGGCAGAGACGGCGGTGGCTGCTGACAACAATGACCCACAATTGCGCGATGCCTTCAATTTGGTGCAATTCGTCAACAGTAGGAGCATTTACAATGGTAGCCTTGGTAACGACTCGTTGAAATGGAGTTACTACAACACCAAGATAGCCATGGAAACTTTGGTCTTGCAAGAGAGGCTGCGTGAACTCTGTTTTGAGGGGAAGCGTTGGTATGACCTCTTGCGCTACAACTTCCGTCATGTGGAAGGAGTGGATTATACCACCATCCTTGCTGCTCAGGAGGAAGCGGGCAAGACCTTTGTAAGGAACGATGCCAATATGCTGAACTGGGCAACGCGCAAGTATACGTCAGGGGCTGCCGCTGCCGCGTCGAAGATGCGCACCGAACCCTATCTCTACATGCCCATCAACCAAAGTGACATTGACGTGAATCCGTTGTTGCGTCAGAATCCTGCGTACAGCGATGCCGATGAGTATAAAAAGAACTATTAACAGGAAGGTTGGAATTATGAATAAGACTATATTAAAATCAGGATTAGTGTTGCTTGTTGCCTCCTTGGCTTTTGGCTCATGCAACAAGGAACCCGACGAGTCAAACCTCTACACCTTTACGGGTGAGACGGTAGAGTCTTTCATCCAGAAAGATAGTGACTTGACATCGTTCAATTATATCCTTTCCCGCGTGAGACTTGACCGAATGATGGCATCGTATGGCCAATACACATGCTATGCGCCAACCAATGAGGGTGTGAGGTTGTATCTTGACAGTTTATGGAAAGACCCTGAAGCAGTGGTGCCACACAATAGCATGACCGAGAATTCCCTTGAGGGGCTTTCCGACTCGCTTTGTAACGATATAGCTCGCTATCATCTCACCAATGGTCTTTATAGCATCATCGAGATGGGAGGTAGCGGTGCCACTATCTCAACGATGCTGGGTCGCCCCATTTCATCGAAAGTGGACTCCTTAGGACAGACGGTACTCAATGAGGTGTCTGTCATCATCAGCGAGGACAATGAGGTGACCAATGGCTTGGTGCATAAAATCAATAGGGTAGTGCCACGTTCCTCTCGTTTGTTAGGCGATACCTTTGAGCGGTTGGAGGGATTTTCCATCTTTAGCGAGGCATTGCATCGCACGGGATTGGCAGATTCTGTTGTCCGTTCTTCCAAGAACATCGAATACACGAAACCCGCCGACTGTACAGATACCAATGGTAGTGAATTGTATTGTCCCACGGAGTGCAAGGTGGGCTACACCATCTTCGCCGAGAGCGACGAGGTGTTCCGCGCCAATGGCATCAATAGTTTTGATGACTTAGTGCAATATGCCAACAATGTGTATGCCAACGCCCCACAATGGTATGACTACATGCGTGAGTTAGGGTTGACGGTCAGTACGGGCAATGACTATACCAATCGCTTCAATGCCCTCAACATGTTCGTGGCATACCATATCCTATATGCCTCTATGGCTCAGGACCAACTGGTCTTTGAGGACAAGGCAGGTGTTCCGGCTGGCACGGATAAGTGGAACTATGTCAACGGTGCCGACCCCTACGACTATTATGAGACAATGCTCCCAAATACCTTGTTGAAGATATGGGAGCCACAGCCTGGCAAGACCCTGTACATCAACCGCTATCGCACGTTCAACACCTTGACCGACGAGGTGGGTACGGAAGGTAACAACCACCAAATCATAGAGCATGGGGTGGTGATAGAGCGTCGTGACATTTCGGCGTACAATGGTTATATCCATCCCATCAGCAAGCCGTTGGTGTACAATGCACAAGTTCCCAATGGTGTGTTGAATGAGCGTCTGCGTTTCGAGGCGACCACTTTCCTGCCAGAGTTCATCAACAATGGGTTCCGCTATCTGTATATGAATGAGGTGTCTGCCATGAATGGTGGAGGCAGTGGTGCGCGTTTGGCATTCCCTATCAATTTCTTCGACAACGTGATTTGTTACAATGGCGAGCAGTCGAAGTTGAGGTATAACATCAAGGGTGACTATCGCGCCTATCAAGCTGATGCCTTCCAGGGATGGGGACAATACGACCTTGCCGTGAAATTGCCGCCCGTACCATCAGGCATCTATGAGTTCCGCTTGTTCTATTCACCGATGGGTCACGGCGGTATGATGCAGTTCTATTATGGCACGTCCAAGGATGTGCAGAAGATGATAGCACTCAGCATCCCGTTGGATGTCCGCATCCAGGAGACCGACCCGCGTATCGGATGGACACCATTCTATGAAGAGGATGACCTTGGCATCGCCACCGATGAGGCCATGCGCAACCGTGGCTATATGCGTGGACCGTATTCCTTCTGTGGACACCCTGGTGATGATGGCGATACGAAGACCACCAAGAACAGCCGTGGCGATGGTGTTGTCACGCTCCGCCGTATATTGGGCCGTGTCAACATTAAGCAGAGCGAGGAGTTCTGGTTCCGATACAAGAATGTCATCAATGACGATTCTGACCTGAAGTGGCAGCTCGACTTTGTGGAGTTTGTGCCTATCAGCGTCTTGGACAACGACCAATATTCCGAGGACTGGTATTAATCAATTGATAGAAATCACTAATGATTGACAAGTATATGAAAGTGAATAAGTATATAGGTGTGATGATGGTGGCGACTGTGCTTGCCGCCTCATCATGTACCGACTTCGATGATTACAATGAGGTGCCGATGGATGCCAATGCCTCTGCCGAGAACACCCTTTGGGAGAATATCTCGCAGAACGCAAGCCTCTCCAATTTCCAGAGCATCATCAAGAAGGTCGGCTTCGATGCGGCGTTGCAACAGTCGCATTTCTATACCGTATGGGCACCGTTGGATGGTACGTATGATGCCAATGCTCTGCTCAACCAAGACGATGAGACGGTACTATACCGTTTTGTTAAGAGCCATGTGGCAGAATACAACCACCTTGTGTCGGGGGCTATCGACGAGCGCATCCATGCCCTCAACGACAAGAGTTTCCTCTTTGAGGGCAATGGTACATATAAATATGCGGACGTAGATGTGGCACAGACCAACCTACCAAGTATCAATGGCGTGATGCACACCCTACAAGGTGCCGCCACATTCTATCCCAACATCTATGAGTATATCTTCCAACGCGAGGGTATTGACTCGTTGGAACAGTATGTCAAGAAATATGAGACCGTCTACCTTGATGAGAATAATAGCGTCGTTGGTCCCACCGTCAATGGAAAGCAGACGTATATCGACTCCGTGATGGTGACCACCAACTCGTTGTATAGGACACTCAATGCCCGTATTGCCCATGAGGACTCCTCTTATACGATGATTTTGCCTACCAATGAGGCATGGGTGAAAGCATACGATAAGATCAAACCCTATTTCAATTACATCAGGACTACTACCGCGCAAGACATCGATGCCGCGCAGTCACAGACTACCATCCCTTCCACGACGGTGACGATAGACCATGTATACATGGCAGACTCCCTCACTAAACTTGCGATGATGGAGAATTTGTTCTTCAACAACAATAATGAATACAACCGTTGGGTTGAGAATCCTTCTGCCGTGTTTACCGATACCTTGCTTACAACCACTCGCAACAAGCTCTCCAATCCACGGGAAATCCTCGCAAAGACGATAGACAAGGAGAAGATGAGCAATGGCTACGCTCGTATCGTTGACTCACTTGCTATCCTGCCTTGGGAAGGGTGGGCACCCGAACTCATCATTTCACCCATCGGCAGAAACGTCTCATGGAATGGAGATAACCATACCGTAGTGGTGGAGAACCCCAATCCTGCCAAGGGAACATTTGAATCTGGAAGTATCGCTTATCTCTGGGTGTCACCCAAGACTAATTATTCCAAGCCCGAGCTTGCCATCAAGTTGCCTGGTGTGTTGTCTACCACTTATAACCTCTATTGTGTCATCGTTCCACCCGACGTTGACCCAACGGATACGATTACAGAGGTGATGCCCAACCAACTCGACTTCGACCTCAGCTATTGCAATGCCAATGGCACCTTGGCGCAGACATGGACGGGTACGAACCACACGACATCCAAGACACATTTCGCCTTGAAGTTGGAGAACGACCCAACGAAGGTTGATACGATGTTTGTGGGTACCATCAACTTCCCCGTGGCTTATATGGGCTTGGGCGAGAAGATGTATCCCAACCTGAAAATTACCTCGGACTTCAGTGTGTTCAGTCCCTTGATGAAAACCTACACACGTGATTTGCGCATCGCTGCGATTATCCTCAGACCCGTGGAGAAGGACGATTATTATGCAACTAAGGAGGAATGACCATGAATAGTATCATTGATAACATACGGCAGAGCAAAGGTCTCAGACTCATCCTCTGCGCACTCGCAATCAGTTTGACAGCCCCCGCATGGGCGCAAGACGACGATATAGAGGAGGTGGAGACATCCATTAAACAACCTGTTCGTAAGAAAACCAACAGCGTGAGCTATCCCATGATGACGCTCAAAGGCGTAGTGCTTGACCAAGCCAGTAAGCAACCACTTGCGGGTATTCAGTTGCGGACGCTTGGCAACGAGATGTATACCGCCATGACTAAGGGCGATGGCACGTTTACCATCAGTGTGCCGACGTTCACCACGAGCCTCTTTGTACATTCGCCATCTTATTTGTCGCAACAGGTTGCTGTCAAAGCCAACGACTCCTTACAGCATATCCGCATCCTTATGTTGCCCGATACCTACGGCAAGATGTACGACGATGCTACAGAGTACACCGCCACCAATGGCTTTGTTGCCAATGGTCATACCGTGACCATTGATAATGAAATTGCCAACAACTTGGGAGGCGATGTTCATAGCATCATCCGTTCCGCCGCCCCAGATGCTGGTGCTGCCATGTTCATTCGCGGGTTCAATTCGTTGAATGCCAACGCCCAACCACTCATCGTCATCGATGGCATTGAGCAGGACATGCAACAAAACCGCACCTCGTTGCACAGTGGGCAATTCAACAACATCCTTGCCAATATCTCTCCCGAGGACATCGACGAGGTGAAAGTGCTGAAGAATGCCACAGCCCTTTATGGTGCAAGGGGTGCCAATGGCGTTATCCTCATCACCACGAAGCGTGGGCATTCGATGGCAACACGTATCGATGCCAACATCTATGCTGGTGTGAGTCTCGTGCCACAGTTGCCTACCTTGATGAATGCCCGCCAATATCGTACCTACGCAACGGAGATGTTGGGAACGGTGAAAGCTAACACCGAGCGTAACACCCCCATCCAATATCGTTTCCTGAATGATGACCCAGCGGGGTATTATTATCATACATATCACAACGACACCGACTGGACCGATTATGTGTACCGCAAAGCCATCAGCCAGAATTATAGCATCAACGTGCAGGGTGGTGACGACATCGGTATGTATAATCTCTCTGTGGGATATATGGACGCACAGTCCACGGCGAAGAAGAATGACTTTAACCGTATGAACGTGCGCTTCAACACCGACATCAACATCCTCTGGAACTTGAAGACCAAGTTTGACATTTCCATTAGTAGGACTAACAACAATGTCTTTGACGACGGTGCGCCAGCTGATTTCGATGCTTCCGCCATCACTTCTCCCACGTTCCTGTCAATGATTAAGTCGCCGTTGGTGAGTCCTTACCAGTATAACGCCATCATCGGAGGGTTCTCTTCATTGTTGAGTGATTACGATGACATCTTCAGCCAATTGGGCGATAAGTATTCATTGGCTAACCCTGTCGCCATCCTTGCCAATTCAAATGGCGACAACAAGAACAAGGCAGAGAACACCTACTTCAATGTGCGTGTTGAGCCCACTTATTCTTTCAATGATCACCTGAGCCTCACCACGATGTTCAGCTATAACCTCGACCGCAACTCCCAGCGTTATTACCGTCCATATACGGGTATGCCGTCGTTTGAGATTGCCGACTTGGGTCGTGTGACGAGTATGACGGCATCGCTCTTCTCCAAGGAAATCAATGTGGTGAGCGATACCCATATTGACTGGAAACATAAGTATGGACGACACACCCTTGGGGCATTTGCGGGCTTCCGTTATACGTATTTCTCATTCGATGACAATGACCTACGTACTGAATACACGGGATATACCAATGATAAGAACCCCTCATTGAGTTCTACAACGGGCTACCAACACATCGCTGGCTCTAACGACGTGTGGAAGAACATGCGTTGGTATGGCAACGTAGATTACAACTACATGAACCGCTACTTCGCTACGGTGTCATTGACGGCAGAGGCAAACAGCCGCTTTGGCGAGAATGCAGGAGGCTTGAACCTCGCAGGAGTGAAATGGGCATTGTTCCCAAGCGTGCAGCTTGGATGGGTGCTGACGAATGAGAGGTGGTTCCCTAAACATGCGGGCATCAACTATCTCCGCTTGCATGGAGGTTTCGATATGAGTGGCAATGATGACATTAGCAACTATGCCGCCCGTACCAGTCTCTCTTCCGTGCGTTTCAACTACATCGCAACGGGCTTGCAACTGAACAATATCGGTAACGACAAGATCAAATGGGAGACGAGCAAAAAGTTCAACGTCGGGTTGAAGAGCTACCTGTTGAACAACCGTGTGGGCGTTGACTTTAACTATTACATCAGCCGCACATCGGACTTGCTCACGTTGATGACCTTCGACAATCCCATCGGTGGTATCAATACTTATTGGACCAACGGTGGTGAACTGGAGAACCAAGGCTTTGAACTCTCTGTCACAGGCAAGCCTATCGTCAGCAAAGACTGGCATGTGGAAGTGGGGGCAAGCATGGGGCATTATGTCAATGAGATGAAGAAACTACCCAATGGCGATTACACCACGTCGGTCTATGGCGACAACAATATCCTCACTTCCGTGGGCAATCCCGTGGGATTGTTCTATGGATACAAGACTGAGGGTGTGTTCGCCACTGATGCCGAGGCACGTGCCGCTGGCAAAAACGGTTATCTCTATATGGAGGATGCCGCTGGAAACCGCAACGACTTCGTCGCTGGTGATGTTCATTTCACCGATACCAACCAGGATGGCATCATCAACGAGAGCGATAAGGTCATCATTGGCAATCCTAACCCAGACATCTATGGCAACATCTTCGCCTCTGTCAATTGGAAAGACCTTACCTTGAGCCTCTCCTTCAATTACAGTCTCGGCAATGATGTGTACAATTACCAACGCTCAGTTCTCAACAGCGGTAGCACCTTCTACAACCAACAGGTGGCAGAGGTGGGACACTGGCGTTATGAGGGGCAACAGACAGACCTGCCACGTCTCGCCTTTGATGACCCGTTAGGCAACAACCGCTTTAGCGACCGGTGGATAGAGGATGGCAGTTACTTGCGCTTGAAGACCGTCAAACTCGCTTATCGTGTGCCCGTGCCAGGCAGTTGGACATGGCTACAGGGACTCTCCCTCTGGGCGCAAGCCAACAACTTACTGACTTTCACCAAGTATCTTGGCAGCGATCCTGAATTCAGCATCGGCAACTCTGTGCTATACCAAGGCATCGACTGTGGCAACTTGGCGCAGGGTCGCTCGTTCCAGTTTGGAGTCAACATCAATTTGTAAAATGAAGAATTTGCTACCATACAAGGAAGCGTAACAACATATAATATGAAACAGAATATATTTTATAAGGAAAGAAGTTTGAAAAAAATGATGAAATTGCTCGGAGCAGCATTCCTCATTCTTCATTCTTCAATCTTCATTTCCTGTCAAGACATGTTGGAAACAGATAGTTCGCGCCAACTCTTTGACAAGGAACTCAACAGCAAGACCGACTCCGTGTTCTTCGGCTTTGGCGTGATGCAAGCCATGCAGCAATTGGCAGACCAGTATGTGTTCCAAGGGGAAATGCAAGGCGACTTGGTGAAGACCACCTATTATACGGATAACAACCTGCGTCAGCTTGCCAACTTCTCGGCAACCACCGCCAATCGGTATGACAGCGCATACGTCTATTACCGTGTCATCAACAACTGTAATTATTACATAGCCCACCGCGACACGACACTGCGCACAGGTAGTACCAACGTGGTCATCAATGAATACGCTGCCATCAAGGCATTCCGCGCATGGGCATACCTCCAGTTAGCAAGGGTGTATGGCAAGGTACCATTCTTCACCGAGCCATTGGGGACCATCTCGCAAATCAACAACAGCAACTATCCACAGCTTGACATCCAGGGCATCGTGGCACAGTTGGCACCGGACCTTGAAGAATATTCAGGTCTGCCTGTACCCACATACGGCGTGACATACGGTAGCATCGGCTCCACCAACTGGGGGCAAGCCAAGCGTATGTACCCCTCATTGTGCTTCATCCCCGTAGATGTCATCCTTGGTGAGTTGTATCTTGAGGCTGGAGAATATGACAAGGCGGCAAGGCATTACACCACCTATCTTACCGATGTGGCTCCCGATGCCAATCGCCGCTATGCCCAGTCAATGGCTTCCACGTTGCGCGTCCGTGCGAGAAACGATTTTGACATGTTGCCATCCGACTATGATGGCTCAGTATCTGGCGTGTCATGGAGTTCGATTTTTAGCAACAATTCCGTGACAGACATCATCTCGTACATTCCCATGGCTGTTAATCGCCTTCGTGGAGTGATTACGAATGTACCTTTGGCATTTGGCTACAATTACTATTCCACGTCGAATGCCATCGACAGCTTGCGTGTGGACGAGATACAGATTGCCCCGTCTAATGCCTACACTACGCTCTCCGACAGCACCGAGTATTATTACTATAAGCAGGTGACGGGAGGCTTGCGCCAGCAGTATGTCAACAATGCCAAGCTGGGCGATATGCGTTTCCAAAACACCGTTACGCAGGGAGAGGGCGAAGACTCCACTAAGCAATGGATTACGAAGTTCAACAATGGCAACATTATTCTCTATCGCACCTCCACGGTTTATCTGCATCTCGCAGAGGCACTCAACCGCCTGGGACATCTTGATGCAGCCTTCGCCATCTTGAAAGATGGCATCACGGCTTCGCTACTTGACTCGGCACGTACCTACATCACCGATGAGACGCGCCAACTCTTGCAGACCACCTATCCGTTCCTATCGGATGAGAACATTGCGAAGTTCCCTGCACAAACCACCTCCAACTACTCCGAAACCAACTATGGCATACACCAGCATGGTGCTGGAGTGGTGGGCGATGGCAACTTCCCCGGTCGCTCGGCTTACCAACTCGACTCTATCGTAGGATTGAAGATGAAGGAAATCGCCTCTGTCTATGGCGTAAACGTGGGAACAACCAAGCAAGACAGCATCAATGCCTTGGAGGATATCCTCTGCGATGAGTATGCCTTGGAGTTTGCCTTCGAGGGAAACCGTTTCTATGACCTCTGCCGTATGGCACGACACAAGAATGGGACGGGTACACCTTACGGCGACAACTTCGGTAGCATCTGGTTGGCAAGAAAATTGGAATACAAGAATCCGCAGAAGTCATTGCTCATCCCCGACAACTGGTATCTGCCCTTCCAATGACATCATTTTAGCAATATGCCATCATAAACCACAAGCCCTTTGCATCTTGATGTGCAAGGGGCTTGTGGTTTTCTATATATGATAAACAGATTCAGCATAGGCATACATAGATGGAGAATGTGAAAGACAAGATATTATAAGGAGACAAGATGAATCCAAAAATGTCAAGATTTTATCACAAAACTGGCTCAAATGAAGGTCCGTTTTTTGCATCATCCATATTTTGGTCGAAAATATGCCCGTTTTTGGCGTTTTTGATAAACTGTTGAAAACCAATGGCTTATAGGCTTATACTATCTCTCGACCTTACGAATAGGGGCAAAAACCCATCAGAAACATGCCATTTTAACATTCTTTGTGCGGCAGTTATCAGAGACAGACGTTTCTTTTGCGAAAGATAAATGCGGCAGTAATGATGATAACTGGCGCTCAAATAATGTTAAATAGCCTCATCTGCCGTTTTTTACTCATTTTTCTCATCGACGTGACCCATGAATCCGCTTCCCATGATTCTATTTTGAGAAAAATCCTGATATGTTTTTTGTCCGTTTTTTTCAACATGTCAGAATGTAAAGGTATTATTTTAAAAACATATCATTGAAGATACTTTTATGTCAGATTGATGAAGTTTTTTGTCTATTTTTGAAAAAAAGTTGAATAAATTTGCACGACTTTCAAAAATAGTCTTTATATTTGCAGCCGAATTTTCAAAACAAAATATCAACATGATTATTGACAGTAACATATCGAAAGCGCATGATAAAGCGCGTAAATCGAGAAAGACTGTGAAATGAGTTTGACGGGTTTCGGCTCATTTTTGCAGTAGAGAATTTTTTAGGAGCCCGAAACAATTAAACAAATTCATTAGAAATCATGTAATTCACCAAAACGAGAGAGAAAAGCAACGTGGCACTACGGTATTGCCGTATGGCTAATCCGTGAGGATGGCAACCGTTGTGCCGTTCATTCCCTTCCTTCACTGTATTTCACAATCGTCATGCTGCACCGAGAAGAAGGTATAGGTGTGGGTCGTATCACGAAAGGGGCATGACAGGAGACACCACAATCATTTAATAACCCGATGGTAGTACCCTATATGGGAAACCGTCAAAGTAAGAAATACAACAATGTTAGAATTGAAAGGAAAATATTGCAAGGACTGCAAAGTCTTTACGGACAACATAGAGCAGGAGGCTCTCTCGATGGTTTATCACTTCTTGGATCATCCGATGTTTGAGGGTTCCAAAATCAGGATTATGCCTGACGTACATGCTGGCAAGGACATTGTGGTTGGTTTCACGGTACCATTTACCGACCATGTGAACCCCGACCATGTAGGTGGCGACATCGGCTGCTCGGTATCGACAGCCATTACCGACTTGAAGGTCAATCCAGAAGACTATCCCCAGATAGAGAAACTTATTCGTGAGAATGTGAAGTTTGGTATGCACATCCATCATAATGCCGTCTATCCGTATGATGAACTGTACAAACACCTGCAACTGCGGTTGCAACAGGCACGTCAGCAGTGGCCGGACATGGTAGGTGAGTTTGATGCTACGGAGCGCGGCATCACCGCCTTCTTGAAGCGCGTAGACCAGACAGAACACATGTTCTACCATAGCATTGGCACCGTGGGCGGCGGCAACCACTTCGTGGAAATCGGCGTGACACCCGATGGAAACTATGCATTCACCGTCCATTGCGGAAGTCGCAACTTGGGCCAGAAGGTATGGAAATACTGGAAGATGGAGGCTGGCAAGCTGGTGGGCGTGACCAACGGATTCCTTGTTGAAGATGCCATGCGGGGCTACATCACCGATATGGTCGTCGCCCAGGCATACGCCGAGTACAACCATCAGGTCATCGACCGCTTGGTGATGGATGCCATCTGCCAAGGCAGCCATAAGAAGGTTTCTATCGTGGAGCAGATATACACCACGCACAATTATATCGACTTCTCGATGAAGATGTTGCGCAAGGGTGCCGTAGCCGCTCCCGAGGGTCGCAGGCTCGTGATACCGTTCAACATGCGAGATGGACTCATTATCGCCCGTGGCAAGGGTAATGCCGACTGGAACTTCTCGGCTCCGCACGGAGCGGGACGATTACTATCGCGTGCCGATGCCAAGGAACTCATCGACCTCAATGAGTTTCAGGAGTCGATGAAGGGCATCTACTCGACATCAATCGGCACGGGTACTATCGACGAGAGTCCGATGGCGTACAAGGACACGAAGGAAATCTTGCGGCTGATAGAAGACACGGTGGAGGTGGAGTAT
>JAFYZV010000136.1 GCA_017548525.1 Prevotella sp. | reverse complement strand
AGGGCATCAATGACAAACTGGAAATTGGGAACGGTATCTTCCCGCTCCTTGTACAGATTGGCAATCAACCCAAAAAGTTGTGCCGAAGGGATAGAAATCTTGCCTTGGAGAATGTCAAACAGGTCTACTTTCACCGACATCCTCGCGGCATGTAACATGCGCTGACCACTTTGGTCATCCACGTTCACGTCGTCTATGATGACACGGTTGGGAATTCCGAGAACCACTCGTCCCACCGACACGTCGGTATCTAACTTCTCAGATAAAGCCCCACTCACCTTTGCCCCCAAAAAATCTTGCACTACGGGCACTTGCGGCAGTACTAACAAGGCGACGGAAAGCCCCACGAGCGTCCATATCACCCCCCGAATGATGTTTTTCAGCTTATCCAAATCCTTGCAAAAATACGACTTTTTGAATGATTTGGAAAGAAAACAAGGTAAAATATGTGATAAATAGCTTTTTTTCACTATATTTGCACCTTATTAAATGTAGTAAACATTTAACTAACATCAATATTATTCTAATTATGGCAAATGTATTTAAGTTACGTAAAGGCTTAGACATTCACCTGAAAGGAACTGCCATCAAGGAGAAAAGAGTTGTGGGAAAAGTGGAGGAGTATGCACTCGTACCCGACGATTTCACGGGCATAACGCCCAAACTGGCAGTACATGAAGGGGATAAAGTCAAGGCCGGAAATGCCTTGTTTGTCAACAAAGCCCACCCAGAGGTGCGTTTCGCCTCGCCCGTGAGCGGCACGGTGACAGCCGTGGAACGCGGCGAGCGTCGCAAGGTGCTTTGCGTGAAAGTGAAAGCCGATGCCCAGCAACAGTATGTTGACTATGGCAAACGCGATGTATCGTCGCTCAATGGCAAAGAGGTGAAGAGGGCGTTGTTAGACGCTGGCCTCTTCGGTTACATCAACCAATTGCCTTATGCTGTCTCCACGACACCCGACGAGCAGCCCAAGGCAATTTTCGTTTCTGCCCTGCGCGACAAGCCTTTGGCTGCCGACTTCGAGTTTGAACTGCAAGGCAACGAACAAGCTTTCCAGACAGGACTCACCGCTTTGTCGAAGATGGCAAAGACCTATCTCGGCATCGGAGCCAAGCAAACCGCCTCGGCACTGCTCAATGCGAAGGACGTGGAGGTGAACATCTTTGACGGTCCATGCCCCGCTGGCAACGTGGGAGTACAGGTTAACCACGTCTCACCTGTGAACAAGGGCGAGGTGGTTTGGATTGTCGAACCAACAGCAGTCATCTTCTTTGGTCGATTATTTGATGAAGGAAAAGTCAACTTGACACGCACCGTTGCCATCGCTGGTAGCGAAGTAGAGTCGCCATGTTATGTGGATGCCTTGGTGGGAACACCTCTGTCTGCCTTGATAGGCGGTAATCTCAAACACCAAGAGGGTATTCGCATCATCAGCGGCAATCCTCTCTCTGGCACTAAGACCAGTATTGATGCCTATCTTGGGGCGCATACCTCGACTATTAGCGTGATTCCCGAGGGCGACAATGCTGACGAGATGCTCGGATGGATTATGCCTCGATTCAAGCAGTTCTCCATGAACCGCAGCTATTTCTCTTGGTTGCAAGGCAAGAACAAAGAGTATTCTCTCGACGCACGTGTCAAGGGAGGCGAGCGCAAGATTATCATGAGTGGCGAGTATGACCGCGTACTCCCCATGGACATCTATGGCGAGTACCTCATCAAGGCCATCATCGCTGGCGACATCGACCGCCAGGAGCAACTTGGCATCTACGAAGTAAGCCCCGAAGACTTCGCGTTGGCAGAATTTGTGGATAGCTCCAAGTTAGAGTTGCAACGCATTGTCCGTCAAGGACTTGATGTCATAAGAAAAGAGAACGCATAACACAACAACGGTTCCTAATGCTTAACGGAAAGTTATACGTGCAACATAAAATTTGTTTACGATACGGAAACAACATGTTTACGGTAAGGAAACAAACTGTTTACGGTACGGAAACAATTTGTTAAGCAACAATGAGAAATAATTAAACACATTAAAGAAATGAGTTTATTACGTAATTACCTCAATAAGATCAAGCCGAACTTCGAGAAAGGGGGTAAGCTTCACGCCTTTCAATCGGTATTCGATGGCTTCGAGACGTTCCTATATGTCCCGAACACCACGGCAAAGACAGGAACGCACATCCATGATGCCATCGACTCAAAGCGCATCATGAGCATGGTAGTCATCGCCTTGATGCCAGCCATGCTGTTCGGTATGTACAACGTAGGCTACCAGAACTATCTGGCGGCAGGGACATTGGCGAGTGCCAGTTTCCTGGAAATATTCTTCTATGGTTTCTTGGCGGTGCTGCCAAAGATACTGGTTTCTTATATAGTAGGCCTCGGCATTGAGTTCGCTTGGGCTCAATGGAAGGGCGAGGAAATCCAAGAGGGCTATTTGGTGAGCGGAATCTTGATTCCCTTGATTATCCCCATTGGCTGCCCATTGTGGATGTTGGCATTGGCTTGCGCTTTCTCTGTTATCTTCTGTAAGGAGATTTTCGGTGGCACAGGTATGAACATTTTCAACCCCGCCATTGCCGCTCGTATGTTCCTTTTCTTCTCTTACCCTGCGAAAATGACAGGCGACACGATATGGGTGGCACAAGACTCCATCTTCGGATTGGGCAACAACTTGCCCGATACGTTTACGGCAGCTACTCCTTTAGGCGAAATCGGTCAAGGCATTGCTCCTAATGTTTCTGTTTGCGATATGATATGTGGATTTATTCCAGGATCTATCGGCGAAACATCTGTGATTGCCATTGCCATTGGTGCT
>JAFYZV010000135.1 GCA_017548525.1 Prevotella sp. | reverse complement strand
TGTATAGTCTGCTAATCCTGCTGTCTTGATGACCGAGAACTGCAAAGCAGAACAGGCATGGTCGAACATGAGGTACACCGAGCCTTGGCAATTGTTCCACGTGTCGGTTTTCTTTGCCACAAGTACATCGCGCTGGTCGTCGGAGCTTTCCTCCGTAATAACCTTCAGATAGGGGTCTCCATCGTTCAACTCAAAGAAGTCGACATCATGTTTGTAATAGGAATAATACCCAAACACGGTGACGGAATCGTCATTTTCTGCGTATGGAGGCCAATAGCCATTGTTCTCATAGTAGCCACCAGGTGGCGAGATTTGGCGTGTCTCGCTCCTGTCGGTATTCCACCAAAAAGTCCCGTCATAATACATCATGTTGATATAAAAATGGTCCAAGGTGTTGGTGAACATGGCAGGGGCGCGATGTTGACGAACCTTTGCCCCATTGGGCGAGACGAGCGGATTCTCAGATACAACCAGTTTCAGCGGTCGCAACTGTCCTTCGTCGGCATTTTCTCCATTATTGGGATTGGTCAAGATATGATTGACAAGCATAACCGCATCTTGCACATTCACCTTTCCATCCCTGTTGACATCAAATTGATAGGATTGCGCATGGCTTGTGAAAGCCACAAATAGTCCTACCATTGAAATCAATACTCTTTTCATCTTCATATACGTGATTAATAATTGATTGTCACCGTTTGAGGAGTTGAAGTAATACTTACTGTCTGCCCGGTGTTCCAAATGGTGTTCTGCTGGGCATTGAAATAATAGATGGTACCCGTCTCTCCTTCCTGCCGTGCATAGGCTGTAAGGTAGTAGGGAGAGAGGAACAAATGCTCGTCGAGGGCAACTACGCCTCGGCACTCGTCGCCAACCATTACTGCCACAAGGTCTCCTTTACTGGGCTGAATCACGTCTTGTGCGGTTCGGGGCATTTGGAGCGTGAGGGGCATCTGCACGTAATATTTTGTATTGCCACTCAACAGATTGGGTACAAAGGGCTTATCCACGCCATAGACATACTCTGCCACGAAACGATTAGAGCCAGCCAATATACATGACAGCTTCAATTTGCTACAATAATAACCGAGTTGCATATCCATCGCCTCATCCGACACCTCATTACCCAGCACTTTCAGGATGAAGGTGACATCATTGGTGTCGCCCATCGAGATGGCAGGATGCGCCACGGCACGCACATCGCCACGGATGAATACTGCCATTAAGTCGTTCTCTGAAGAATATGGCACCAATTCTGGTTGCAAGGTCACCATGAGAATCATCCACGACTCATATTGTTCAGGGTGTGGGACGACCCACTCTGGTGCAGGGTCGTTGAAAGACCAGTCTATTGCCCAGTTGGCAGAACCTTCTGTCTTGACCCATTTCTGTGCAGGAGTAGGCTCAGGCGTATATGGGTCGTCTCCATCGGATGAGCCGCAGCCCCACACCAACGTGAGGACTGCAAGCATCATCGAATAATAATATATTTTTCTCATTTTCATTAGAGTTTTAACTTAGAAACTAAAGAACTTAGAAACGCATACTTACTTAACCACTTTTTTCTTTCCATTGTAGATATAGACACCCTTCTTGGTGGGACGGCTTGGGAGCTTGTATCCTTGCAACGTGTACCAACCCTCCTGTGCGACATCTACACGGGTGAAGTCGATTGTGGTAGGAGCATTGGGCTTACCCACCACGGCATTGGCATGGAACGAGAGGACATCGGCAGCCGTGGCGATAATCTCACCCTCTCGCTCGATGGCAAACGACAGGCCTTGCTGGCGGTCGCCACCAATGTTCACGTAGAAGATACTGTCCTCCGTCATCGTTGATGCTCCACACAACTCGCCATCGGCGTATGCCAACAGGCGGTCGCCCTCTTCCAAAGGTATGCCATGGGTCATTGCCGTGAGCGACATCGTTGTCAGATGGGGAGTACGTACCCTCCTTGGCGAAGCATTCTCAGCTGTTTCGATAAACGTGCTGCTTGGCTCAAAGAAAGGATAGGTGAATCTCGCCGCCTTCATACTCTGGTGCAGCAGCATATAGCCCTCGCCTGGTTTCATGTACTGGAGTGTCCCTTCCCACTTGCCACTGCCGCCATAATCATTGAAGATGGCAAACTCGTCGTGGCTCTTGATGACATCGCCATCCTCGGCATAGTTGAAATACTCTGCCAAAGCCGTTTCCACAGGCAAGTTAATCATCGGTGTGTATCCGATACTGTTCCATCCGTTTTTAACCACGATGGTACGGTCTGTCGCATTCTTGACGATGTAGCCAGATATTTGAACGTTAATATCCTGGCTCACCCTCACGGCATACGAGTTTCTGGGATAGATAGGCAAGCTGTCAATATTCTCTGACAGCTTCCAATGGTTGTCCGTGTAGATCATGGTGATGCCATTGGTGTTGTCCGTTATCATGTCGCCATTCTGCCATGGGAATCCGTCAAGCAAGCGATTGAGGTTCTTGAACGAGCTGGCATAGACGTTGAACGAAACCCAGTTCCATCCTTTCTCCAAGGCAAGGGTTTGCACATACTGGTTGTCGGCATAGAAGATGCAGGGCGAATCCTGGGTGCCATAAAGCTTGGAATTGACGAAGGTGATGTTGTCGTAATTGATGAGTATCATCTCCTTCCCCGTGGCATAATGCCACAGCTTGAAATAGAGCTGGTCAGCCGACTCCGTTGTATCGTTATAGACAGTCAGGTAAAGCATACTCTTGCCCGTCTCCTCGTCGTAGGAGATGTGGCTCACGCCATGGCAAACGCCATTGCGGTCGAACACGCCCACGATGTCACGCGAGTCTGTAATCACCTGGTGATTGTCAAGGCTACCCATCACCACTCGTCCCAAGATGTTCATCGTATAGCGGCGCAACGCCCTATCCACCGCCCATCCTGGCTCCTCGCCATAGACGGTCAGGTTGAGCGACAGTGGTTCGGCAAGCCCATCCTCGTCTGTCAGGTAAACCACCTCATCGTATGTGCCCACATTCAGGTTCTTATTCACCGTGAATGTCAAATACAACTCCTCCTTCGGTCCGATGGTATTGGTACGCGGACTCACAGTGAGCCATTTTGGCAGATTGGTAATCTCAAACGTGTGGTTGGCACCGCTCACATTCTTGATGAGCACATCAAAGTGCATCCCCTCCCCGTAAAGTATCTCGTATTGATGCGTCTTACTACCCCAGCGCAAGGGATTGCGGTCCACGAAGCAGCTCAACGTGACTGGCGATGCCATGCTGTTGCCGTTCATGTCTGGAATATCACGGACGGTAACATAGATGGTACGCTTATTGATATACTCGGTAGGCTCATCAATGTTAATCAAGAGCTGATTGTCGCGACCCACATGGCTGAAACCGAGGTTTCTCAACGTCTCGTAAGGCCTCACGGGAGCACCTTGACTTTGGTCGATATGGTTATATAGAGTTTGTCTACTCACCGACTCATCGAAGATGTAGTCACGCACAGGGGTACTGGTAGGCTGTTTTGTGGTCTTATCCAACTCATACCTGATATTGCCCTCTGAATCCTTGTAAATCTTCTGACTGTAAAGGTATGGCACAAGCACAAGGTCGTTGTTCGTCTGTCGCTCTTGACGACTAAAGTTCATGTAAACCTTCAAGCCCGCCTCGTCCCCGTATGGACTCTTGAGGCTATAACTATTGATGAGCGACAATGGCAGAGCCTGCTCAAACAAGCAAATCTCATCAATGTTCCCTCGTAACCAGTTGTGCGTGTCAACTACTACGGAGTCATTCTTGGTCTTGTGGTATGTAGCTCCCAACATGGGGAAGCCTCCAGTGATGCCTCCGAGAGTATCGACAGAGAAGGTGGCACGGAGGACACGATCCAAGTAGATGTTACCCACATTGTGCGAGCGATTGACCGTCATCGCATAATGATGCCAGTGATTGTCGCCATAGTCACCAGAGATGTCCACTTGCATACCATTGGAACGATATATTAAGTTTTCACCCTCAAAGCCGATGAAGAATTGATTTTCAGCTCCTTCATCTGTATCAAGACCCAAACCATTGCAAAGGAGTGCGCCACGTCCCTCTGGATCGGTCTTAAACCAGAACATGAGCGTATAGTCTTCATCGTCAGCACGGGTGATGATATTTGGGTCGAGAGGCAAGCCTCGGTCTTCCCAATCAAGGTGGAGCGACATGCCTTGTGGCTGCGCCCATGCCACATTGACGATTCGTGCATGAGCACCTTGTGCCTTGTCGGTGGCATATTCGCCTTCGCCCTCATTCATGGGATAGTAATCCACCAAGCCCACCTCATATCCAGTAAGACGCTTATAGCCGTAAGTGGTTCCCAACTGTAGAGCTGTGAGTGCGCGATACCACACACGAGCCTCCATCATGCGACCTTGGTAGAACTGGCAACTACTTTCATAGCGATTCACCTCATTGGTGCGTCCGAAGATAAGATTTCCCGCTCCCGTATAAGGTTCTTCCATTTTAAAGCTACCCACAGACTTACCACCGATGTACAACGACAAGCGGCATGGATCCTTTTCCTTGGTAGGCTGGCTGATGACCATCGCCACTTGTTGGAAGATGCTATAGTCTATCGTATCATTTGAAATATATGCACTTTGCCGGTCAACCACCACCTTGAGTTTTTGGTCGGCAGTAATCCACAACTGCAACTTCTTGTTGTTAGTACCGTGAGAGAAGAGGGGCATTTCCACGCCTCTCACGTCGGGTTTAATAATCATGCTTATGGTCAAGTCCTTCCCAGCAAAATTT
>JAFYZV010000134.1 GCA_017548525.1 Prevotella sp. | reverse complement strand
TACAACGACGGCATCGCTTTCCGTTATGAATACACTGGCTTGAAAGACAGCAAGGTGCCCACAGAACACACGGCCTATATCATCCCGGAGGGGACAAAACGCTGGATGCAACAGTGGAGCGACGGCTATGAGGGCTTCTTCCCGATGACGACTACTGCTAACGTGAATACTTTGGGCGGCTTCGGTGGTTCTATGGTTCAAAAAGAAATCAACACTCACTGGGGCTATCCACTGCTAATGGAGCCTATCGACGGTGTATTTGCCCTAATCACCGAGGCCAATATCGAGCGTCGGCAGAGTGCCTCAAGCCTTTTCAACAAAGGAGAGGTCTTCAACGTGCAGCAGGACCAGAATGATTTGTCGCTAACAGGCGACTGGCACACCCCTTGGCGTGTCGTCATTATAGGCAAACTGGCCGACATCGTGCAGTCGACATTGGTGACGGATGTCAGCGAACCTTCCAAACTCTCTGACACTGGTTGGATTAAACCGGGCGTGGTGTCTTGGATCTATTGGGCCAACAACCACGGTTCCAATGATTTCAATATCATCAAGAAGTATGTGGATATGGCTGTCACGCTGAAGTTACCCTACGTGCTCATCGATGCCGAGTGGGATGAGATGGACAAGTTGGCATCCAACGAAGGCAAGACCATCGAGGATGCCGTGGCCTATGCCAATGCCAAGGGCGTGAAACCGCTAATATGGTACAATTCGTCGATAGGGTGGGTGAACGGTGCTCCAGGTCCTAAGTATCGTCTGAATAAGCCCGAAGACCGTGAGAAAGAGTTTGCATGGTGCGAGAAAATCGGAGTGGCTGGGGTGAAAATTGATTTCTTCAGCGGTGACAACCAGATGAATATGGACTACTGCCAAGATTTGTTGGAGAGTGCCGCCCGTCATCATTTGCTGGTGAACTTCCATGGAGCCCCCATCCCACGTGGTTGGCAACGCACTTATCCCAACCTGCTTTCAACGGAAGGCGTCTATGGGGCAGAGTGGTACAATAATGTGCCGCACTTTACGAAGAAAGCGGCCTGCCATAACGCTACACTGCCCTACACCCGAAATGTGATAGGACCGATGGACTATACGCCCTGTGCCTTCAGTGACTCGCAGCATCCACACATCACGTCGCTCGCCCACGAACTGGCACTCACCGTACTCTATGAGAGTGGCTTGCAGCACCTCGCCGACCGTCCGGAGAGTTTCCTGGCCCAGCCCAAAGAGGTGCAGACTTTCTTGGGAAAATTGCCAACCGTATGGGACGAGACCCGTTTTGTCAGCGGTTATCCCGGTGAGAGTGCCGTGCTGGCACGTCGGAGCGGCAACACCTGGTATGTGGCGGGCATCAATGGAAAGGATGACCCCCAGACGCTCACCACCAATCTCAGTTTCATAAAGAAAGGAAAGACACTGTTGTTTGCTGATGATGCCTCTGGCCAGTGGCAGATTAGTACCGTCGACAAACTGCCCAAGCAAATCAATTGTCAGCCCCGCGGCGGTTTCGTGATGGTCATCAGTAAGTAATTCATCACCCTCAATTTTTCATCATGGACGGTTACAAACAAAAAACATTCCCCGGCAAGACGAAGAGATATGTTCAGACACTGGATCTTCGTGATGACCCTGAAATGATAAAAGAGTATCGCAAATGGCATTCCGAAGAATTCCATTGGAAGGAAATCCGCGATGGTATCAAGGCGGTGGGCATTCTCGAGATGGAAATCTACATCCTCGGGACACGCCTCGTGATGATTGTGGAGACTCCTGAGGAGTTTGACTGGCAGACGGCGATGGATAAACTTGCCACCTTACCACGTCAAGCAGAATGGGAGGCGTTTGTGGCAAGACTGCAAGGTTGTCGTGCCGATGCCAGGAGCGACGAAAAATGGCAGATGATGGAAAGAATGTTTTACTTATATGAATAAATAGTTATTAGTTAAACATAGAAGTTAAATGGGAGTTATGTGACGTCCTTTATTTAACGTGTTTCTTCCCTTGGTAAATATAGACTCCTTTTGGGAGTGAGGAAAAAAGCGATGTGTCAGTGGCACGTTTCCTACCTTGTAGGTCGTAAATGCCTACATTGGGCGACACGTTGTCTTGGTTAAATTCCTTCATGGAAGCGGGCGTCTCTGCCTGTATGCCTATCTCAGCGGCAGAAGTCCATTTGTTGCCGTTGATTTCTGACAGGGCGACAAACTTGAGGTAACGTCCCTGCGTGGGTGTGGTGAGACGAGCCACTTGCATGGCTGTGGTGTTCTGGAAATTGCCTTTGGCAACCGGACTTCCCCAATCTGTGCCGTTCATGCTCAAATACACTTCGTAAGCCTTGACCATTCCGTTTTGATTACCATCATTGCGCGCGATGTATGTGAAAGCCGTCACTTGATAGGTGTCAACCATGTCCACCACCAAGGTGTGGGGACATGCAGGTTCTGTTCCCCAATATTCCGTATGCCAGAAGGTGTTGATGTCGTTGTCGAAGGCCAGACGGGCTTCGTTGCCCTGATGGTCGCTGTCCACACTCACCAACCTCCATGCACTTTTGTTGATATAGAGGTCGAAAGTGTAGGTCTGCACCTGACTCTCCTTCATCCCCGCTGCTGTGCAATATGCCTTGATGTCACACGCCTCATTGTGTGCCACAGCTGATGTGTATCGCTGATAATCTTCACCATTGATGCTGTAATAGATAGTGGCATTAGGTGTCGGGGTTGTCATCTTGATACTTCCGTCTTTTGTTCGCTCACAACTCACAGGTTGGCAGATAGGCATCGTTATGCGTGCCTTTTGAGCAGCGTTGCTACCGGATGATAGCGGCATGATGAAGAATTGAAATGCTGTGTTGGCTGCCCGCAGTTCATATTTGTCCAAAACATCGGGACCACAACTGGCATTGCCCAGTCCTCTGGTGGCTGCATCCAGTGAGACCACGGTATTGGCACAGGCTTTCCATTGATAGGTGTGCTTGCTTCTGGTATCACGATTGGTGTAATTGTCTTCGGGACGGAAGTGGACAGCGGAGGCTGCCATCTCACCGGATGCCACGAATAGAAGACCTCTGCCCTGGTCATCGGTTAACGACATCCATCGAACTTCCTGTTTGGTACCGTGTTCTTGGGGG
>JAFYZV010000133.1 GCA_017548525.1 Prevotella sp. | reverse complement strand
TGGGGCGTCGTCGTCTGGACCATCAGAAATTGGAAGAAATAGTGCTTTTTTCAATCCTCAATCATCTTTCCTGCATTGTTCAGCGCTTTCCAGATGCTTTGACGGGCTTCTGGACTAATTGTTTCTATCTGAGTGAATAATTGTCGGATGGCATCGCGGTGGGAATCATGCTCATAAGGGCATAGTTTTTCCTGTTTCTGATAACCCTTCAATAAGGCATATTCTTGAATGTCCTCTTCTGTCTCCATGCAGAGAGGACGGATAATAGTGAGAGGCATTTTCCGCATACGCAGACGGGCCGGCATGGTGGAGAAATTACCCACAAAAAAAGTGTTCATCAAAGTGGTGTGGATGATGTCATCCTGATGATGTCCGAGGGCAATCTTGTTGAAACCCATTTCCTGTGCCAAATTAAACAATTCCTTCCGACGATACCATGAGCAGAGAAAACAGGGTGATCGGCGTGTGTCGGTGGAAGCATCAAAGGAGGTTGTCCGTAAGTGCAATGTGACACCTCGCAACTGACAGAAGTCCTGTAAATAACTGGTATCTGATTTATAGGAAATGTTTTCCATGCGTACATGGAGTGCCGCCACACTGTAATTCTTGGGAGCGATATGCATCCTGCTGGCAAGCATCTCCAACAAGAACAAAGAATCCTTGCCGCCAGAAAGTCCAACTAATATCTTATCGCCTTCGTCTATCAAATGATAGGTGGCGACGGCTTTCCAGAAACGGGTAGTCAAACGCTTTTTCAGTCTTTCCTCCGATGTGGCCTCGGGCATACGCTATTTCATGAAGACAAGATAGACAGCGCAGATGATGAAGAAGAAGGCGAGCAGATGGTTCCAATGCAAGTTCTGACCTTGGAACATAATATTGGCAATCACAGCAAAGACGCCAAGGCTGATGCATTCCTGTATGACCTTCAGTTGTACGAGGTTGAAAGGACCGCCATTGCCATTGAAACCAATGCGGTTGGCTGGCACCTGACAGCAATACTCAAACAAAGCGATACCCCACGAAAAGGCTATAACGCCAATCAGGGGCCAGTCACGGCTGACCCCTGATTGTTGTAATTTCAAATGTCCATACCATGCCAGCGTCATGAAGATATTGCTGGTGATGAGTAGGATGATCGTATAGAAACCGTTCATTTTTCGGCACTTAATTGTTGATGCATGTTGGCTGCGGCAGCACGACCGTCGCCCATAGCCAGAATGACTGTGGCTCCACCACGGACGATGTCACCACCAGCGAAAAGACCGCGATGTGAAGACTGCATATCTTCACCGACGGCAATGGTATTTTTGCGACCCAGCTCCAAACCGGCAACGCTCTTGGGTACCAGTGGGTTGGGGGAGACACCAATGGCGACAATCACCTGGTCCACATCCACAACCTTGGTCTCGCCGGTTGGCTCCGGACGACGGCGGCCACTGGCATCAGGCTCTCCAAGTTTCATCACCTCTAGCACTGCCTGCTGTACGGCGCCTTTCTCATCGCCACGATATTCCACAGGGTTGTGCAGGGTGAGGAACTCGATGCCCTCTTCCTTGGCATGTTTTACCTCCTCTAAACGGGCTGGCATTTCAATTTCACTACGACGATAGACCAATGTCACCTTGGCGCCCAATCGTTTGGCGGTGCGTGCGGAGTCCATGGCGGTATTGCCGCCACCTACCACCATGACACTCTTGCCTAAGTTGATAGGAGTATCGGTAGTTGGATTGGCTGCATCCATCAGGTTGACACGGGTAAGGTACTCGTTCGACGACATGATGTTGATGAGGTTCTCACCAGGGATGTCCATGAAATTGGGAAGACCGGCGCCGGAACCTACGAAGATGCCCTTGAAGCCATTCTCTTCCAACTGATTGATGCTGATTGTCTTGCCCACGATGCAGTCGGTCTGGAAATGAACTCCCATCTTGGCAAGGTTTTCGATTTCCACATCCACGATACGGTTAGGCAGACGGAATTCAGGGATGCCATATTTTAACACACCACCAATCTCGTGCAGCGCCTCAAACACGTAAACATCATAGCCAAAGCGAGCCATATCGCCAGCGAAACTCAGTCCGGCAGGACCAGAGCCAACAACTGCTACCTTGATGCCATTGGCGGGCGCTGTCTCAGGCACAGACATGTTGCCGCTCTCTCGCTCATAGTCTGCGGCGAAACGCTCGAGATAACCGATGGCCACGGCGGGCTCGTTCATCTTCAAATGGATACATTTCGATTCACATTGTTTTTCCTGTGGACAGACGCGTCCGCAGACAGCGGGAAGAGCAGAGGTATTCTTCAGAACCTTGGCTGCAGCCAGGAACTGTCCGCGCTCAATGTTCTTCACGAACGAAGGGATATTAACTCCCACGGGACAACCTTCGATACAGGTGGGCTTGGCGCAGTCAAGACAGCGCTTGGCCTCGGTGAGGGCCTGCTCTTTGGTGAGACCGGTATTAACCTCTTCCAAACGAGTAGTAGCACGATATTCGGGGTCGAGTTCGGGCATAATAACACGTGGAATAGCAGTGCGCTCCTTGGGTTTCATCGTGGCGCGCAGTTGCTTGCGCCATTCTGCATTCCGGTCGGTCAGAATCTCGATGGAGTCGTTGGTGGGGTCGTCATCCATCACGATGTCGGTGCTCTCAACCACAACTTCATCTTCCACATTGCCAAGGTGCTCTTCGTAATGCTCCAACTCTTCTTGTTCGGCACGCTTGAAGGTACCCATGCGCTTGAACATCTCGTCCCAATCAACCAACGAACCATCGAACTCCGGACCATCGATACACACAAAGCGGGTCTTACCGCCGATGGTCAGACGGCATGCACCGCACATACCCGTACCATCAACCATGATAGTGTTCAGCGATACGTCGGTGGGGATATTGTATTTCTGGGTGAGCAGACAACAGAATTTCATCATGATGGGAGGACCAATGGCAAACACCTTGTCGATATGTTCCTGATTGATGAGCTTCTCAATGCCAATGGTTACCACGCCTTTCTCACCATAACTGCCATCGTCGGTCATAATCAGTGTCTCATCGCTGTTAGCCCGCACTTCATCTTCTAATATGATGAGGTCGCGCGAACGACCTGCAAGTACGCTGAGTACTCGGTTCCCGGCTGCCTTCAAAGCTTTGATGATGGGGAGCATAGGGGCAACACCCACACCACCGCCAGCACAAATCACTGTGCCGTAATTCTCAATATGGGTGGGATTACCTAAAGGACCTACCACGTCGGTCACATAGTCGCCAACATTCAGGTCGCATAATTTCATAGACGACAGACCGACTTTCTGCACGACGAGTGTAATCGTGCCCTTAGCGATGTCGGCATCGGCGATAGTCAGAGGCATGCGCTCTCCTTTCTTACCGACACGGACAATGACAAAGTTGCCGGCCTTGCGGCTCTTGGCAATCAGTGGTGCCTCAATCTCAAAAAGAAATACTTTCTCCGAGAATTGTTCTTTGCGAATAATTTTATTCATTGGTTGAGTTTATGATTTTTTTAGGGGTTAGGGGTTAGAGGTGAGTGGTGAGAGAATACTCCTGCTATTTTCGGATGATAATGATGCAATTAACTTGTCAACTCGTTAACTTGTCAACTTAATCAAAATTCTTATCATCCATCATTTCGAAACCACAATAGGGAACGAGACATTTCGGTACGCGAATGCCTTCGGGTGTCTGGTTGTTCTCAATGATGGCTGCCACAATGCGAGGTAGGGCAAGAGCCGAGCCGTTGAGGGTGTGGCAAAGTTCGATTTTGCGGTCCTCGGTATGACGATAGCGGCATTTCAATCGGTTAGCCTGATAACTCTCGAAGTTGGAAACCGACGATACTTCCAACCAGCGTTTCTGGGCTGCGCTCCATACCTCAAAGTCATAACAGATGGCAGAAGTAAAACTCATGTCGCCACCACAGAGGCGAAGGATATGGTAGGGTAGTTCCAGCTTCTTCATCAAGCCTTCTACATGCTCCAACATCTCATTCAGACTCTCATATGAGTGTTGTGGGGTGTCGATACGGACGATTTCCACCTTGTCGAACTGATGCAGACGGTTCAGACCACGAACATCCTTGCCGTAGGAACCGGCCTCGCGGCGGAAACATCCAGAGTAGGCACAACGCTTGATGGGCAGTTGGCTCTCTTCAAGGATCACATCACGGAAAATGTTGGTGACGGGAACTTCAGCAGTGGGGATAAGATACAGATTGTCTGCGGTACAATGGTACATCTGACCCTCTTTGTCGGGTAACTGACCTGTGCCATAGCCTGAAGCTTCATTTACCACGTAAGGAGGTTGTACCTCAAGGTAGCCACTCTTGCGGGCCTCTTCCAAGAAGAATGCTTCAAGGGCACGCTGCAGACGGGCCATCTTACCTATATAGACTGGGAAGCCTGCGCCTGTGATTTTCACACCGAGGTCGAAGTCAATGAGGTTGAATTTCTTACATAAGTCCCAGTGGCAGAGTGCATCGTCGGGGAGGGTGGGGATGACACCGCCTTCACGGACGACAACATTGTCGGAAGCATCCTTGCCCTCGGGCACCTGCTCATTAGGAATATTGGGAATGGTGCAGAGCAGTGTGACAAGTTCTTTCTCGGCATTGTCCATTTGCTCTTGCAACTCCTTGTCCATGGCTTTCAACTGGGCAACTTGCTGCTTGGCTTTTTCAGCTTCTTCACGTTTCCCTTGTTTCATCAGAGCACCAATTTGGGAGGCCATCTGCTTTGACTGCTGTTTGATGGCATCCAATTGTCGTTGAGCCTCACGGCGGCGCTTGTCAATGGCCAATACATTCTCCACTGCCTGGCGGGCACCTTGGAAGTGCTTCTTTTCCAGACCTTTAATCACTCTTTCTTTTTCCTCGCTAATCAGTTTGATTGTAAGCATAACTTGCTAAATATGATTAATTTTTGGGTTGTTTCCAATTTCAACGTGCAAAATTACACGATTTTTTTGGCATATAATAGATGTGTACAAAAAAAAAGTAAAAAACACACTTTTACTGTAGATTGTAACTGAAAAGTGTACCACCCCTAATAATCGAAAAGTGTACCACTAACCATTGTTTGTTTAGTATGTTTCGGTCTGTGCCTATGGCTCTTCTGGAGTGAGGCGTAGCCGAACGTAAGGAGAGCCATAGGCACAAGGCAGCCTCTCTCCGAGCCAATGTGTAACTTTGCACCCAGTTTTATATAACTGCAAGTGCTATAAACAACAATGATTAGTATGATTGAAAGAAAAGACATCATCAGCGAATATGAACAGACTGGTTCAATTCGCGCAGTGGCCAGGAATCTTGGCATTCACCGCAAGACGGTGAAGAACTACGTCAATGAGTATTTGTTTGCCAAGGCAGGAGGCGATGAGACGCTGACCGCCTACCTGAAGAGCGAGCCTTCGTACAAGGTTCCCCAAAGGGGGAGAACCGTCCTCACGGACGAGGTGTGTGAGCTTATCAACACTTGCCTTCGTGACAATGAGGAGAAGCGCCAGAGAGGCGACAGGAAACTCTGCAAGAAGGCGAGCGACATCCATAAGGCCGTGGGGTACGCGGGCTTCAAGGTCAGCTATTCGTCCGTCTGCAAGTACATCCGCACCACGCTGGGGCATGCAG
>JAFYZV010000132.1 GCA_017548525.1 Prevotella sp. | reverse complement strand
GGGGTATTGGAAAATCCTTAATGTGGCAAAGTGGCAAAGTGGCAAAGTGGCACTTCTTGAATTTTGTCTATTTTCTGTGCGAAAAAAACTATTTTCAGAAAAATGTTGTATCTTTGCATAGTCTAAACATTCGCCTTCGGGCTTATACTTTAGACAATTACATATTGAAAAGCGTCATTGATGCTTTGTTTTTGGCAACTCGAAATTACCACAATGAGAAACCTGTCAAGAACAATAGCAGGGATGAATGCTACGGGTGTAGTATATACTCCCGGAGTGTGCCGAGGGCTAATTATGCCCTCACGCACACTTGTGGGTGTTTTATATACTTACTGGCGTGGGTATTCAAACTCTGTTCGTTCACAGGTTGGGCCGTGGTAAGCCTCGAGTTGCGGGACGAGCAAGTGAGGATACCCCGCTTTTAGTATGTGGTTACTTAAATCCAATAACCCTCTGACATTTGGGTATCAGTCAGTAAAAAGGAATTACTGTAGTTTGCTACAGCAACATTGTGAAGATAGTATGGCTGAGACGCAAGAAGAATTGGCAAGAAAGGTAAGGGAATTGCAAAAGGAAGTTGAACGTTTGAATGCCCAATTGAAGGAAAAGAGGTTCGGGCTAACATGGATTGATGTGCCAGAAGCCTTTGAAAAAGAGAGTGAAAACAAAATTCCCGTTTTGGAAGAAGTGCCAGAACTTGCCATTCATAACAATGACGGAAAGCCTACACATATTCTGATTGAGGGTGATAATTATCATGCACTGACCTGTTTGAACTATACACATAGAAAGAAAGTAGATATCATATATTTTGACCCTCCTTACAATACAGGAAATGATGGATTTACATATAAAGATAAAAGGTTCTTAGAAGAATATCCAGATGGAACACCCATACCGAAAAATCATCCCCTAAGGCATAGTGCTTGGCTTTCTTTTATGGAAAAAAGAATGCATTTGGCTCAACAATTGCTTAAAGATGATGGTGTCATGTTTGTTAGCATAAATGAAGATGAGTTGGCAAATCTTAGAATTCTTCTTGATCAATTGTTTGGTTCTTCAAACTATATCACGACTTTTACCATTAAGGTTCGTCATGAAGATAGAATATTGAAAGGAGATAAACCCATACATGAAACGACTGAGTTCTTGCTGATGTATAGATGCACTGATAGCTTCCAGATAAACAAACGAGTAATTGACAATTCTGATCCGAGCGAATACAGATATGAAATAAGAGAAATAAATCAAAACCCAGAAAAGATAGAACTCGGAGGAAAAACCGTAAGTGTATTCAAGCCAGGAGAGTATGAAATAATTGATGTACCAGCAGATTTTTCACATTTGAAGAGTATAAACATTCGAGGCTCAATAAAAGCAGGGAATAGTTCGGGAAGATTTCATATGAGTTATTTAGAAGAAAGAAACAATTATTTTAGCTATCTTTATAAAGTACCAGATATGGGAAATGATGGAAGAGGGTATCGTTATTTCTTAACGAGAAGTAGTGCTAATAAAGCAAATGGCTTTTATTTCCAAGGTTCACCTGTAAACAGAGAAGATACAAAAGCGATTCCGTATCCAAATTTCTTTGATTTCGAAGAGGAATTCAACAATGTAGGAACAGAAGGGGGTGTTCCGTTTGATGGAGGAAAGAAGCCTGTTGCATTTCTGAACAAAATAATTGAGATAGCTAAAGGTAATAAAGAAGGGCTCCTTGTATTGGACTTCTTTGCGGGTAGTGGCTCCACAGGGCATTGCATTATTGAGCGGAATAAAACTTTAAAAGACAATCAAATAATCCTTGTTCAACTTCCCGAATTGACTTATGAAATCAAAAAGGGGAAAAAGGTGGCGAAAGATAATTGCAAAAATGTTTTTAATTCTGGTTTTGAGAATGTAACGGAAATTACTTATAAACGATGTTGCAATGTTATAAATGGTTATATAGATAATAGAGGAAATATGCATGTTGGTCTTGGCAATTCCTTGAAATACTATCGTACTGCTTTTGTTGGAAAAAACCAACCAAAAGCGGCTACAGATGAAGACAAACTGACATTAGCCAAGAAAGCTGGATGCTTGTTAGGATTGGCAGAGAACACACTCTATGAGACGGAGTCGACAGACTTCTATCAGTTCTACACAAACGAGCATGGCCACTGGACTTGTATCTATTTCCAAGAAGATTATTCACATTTTGAGGAGTTCCGAAAAAAGGTCATAGAAATAGATGGTAATAAAAAAAGCGTCTATGTATTCTGTTGGACTGATGGAGCAGAATTTGCCACAGAGTTTGAGTATGAAAGGAATGTGACGGTGAAGAGCATCCCCCAGCCGATACTCGATATTTACAAATCATTGAATGCGTAGGAAATATGGAAAGAATAGAATTTCAGGAAAAAGCCGTAGAAGAATTGTTGCGAAAATTTAAGGAACTTTGGAAGCAACCCCAGTATCAGATACCCATTACGCTGAAAGCCCCGACGGGTAGCGGCAAAACGTATATGACGGAGAAGTTCATTTGCGAACTCTCGAAGCAACCCGATTGGGTGCAAGACGTGGCTTTCGTATGGATTACTTTCAGCGATGATTTGGCTATGCAGAGCCGTGACAAGTTCATGGATTATTTCCCCACGTCGTTGCCAGGACGATTGCTTACCATTCAGGATTTTCAGCAAGGAGCATTACGTGAACGTGACATCATCTTCCTTAATTGGCAGAAGTTGGTCAGCCGAAGTGCTGAGAACCGTGTGTTGCGTCGTCCCGACGACGAGCGCGATGAAAAGGAATCTGGCTTTTACTTCGAGGATGTAGTAGAACTGACGCATGGAGAAGACCGCGAGTTTGTGATGATTATTGACGAGAGCCATAAGAATGTTACCGATGCCGCCGTGCGTGATGTCATCGGTCCCATCAATCCGAAAATTATCTTGAAAGTATCGGCAACACCTGAAAGCGAACCAACGGCATCAGATGTTCTCAACCACAGGGCGGGTTTCGTAGAGGTGTCACGTCAAGACGTGATAGATGCTGGAATGATTAAACGTGAGTTGATTTGCCAGACGGAAGAGGACATCAAGAATAAGGGCAATGAAGATTTAGATGAGCTTCTGCTCGACCTCGCCATGGAGCGTAGGGCGCAATTGGTTGCCGACATCAACAAGTTCGGGATGGATGTAAATCCGTTGGTGATTATCCAATTGCCGAATAATTCAAGTGTTGACACCAATGACCAGACCAAAGAAGAGATTGTGACCGATTATTTAACGGCACACGGTGTTGAGCCGACAAGAATAGCCAAATGGTTTACCAATGAGAAGAAACCAACAGGATTGGAGGACAATAATAGCCCATACGACTATTTATTATTCAAGATGGCCGCTGGTACTGGGTGGGATTGTCCGAGGGCGCAGGTTTTGGTGATGCTTCGTGACATCCAGTCTGAGACTTTCCAAACACAAACTATTGGGCGTATCGTCCGTATACCCGTCAGAGGTGTGCAGGGTTCGGAAGTCTTCCAAACAGGTTACATCTACACCAACTATTCACGTAAAGCGGTACTCGAAGGGGATTACAAGGAAGCGGGCAATAAGCCAAAGGTGAATGTTGCAGAAAACAAACTTGGAAAGGAAATCATCATCGACGAACTGCTACAGACAGAGTATATGTCGCGTGTTGATTATGGCGACTTGGGAAAGAGTTGGGAGTTCCAGAAGTGCCTTATCAAAACGTTTAATGACTATTTTGGTATTACTCTTGAAGATGCGCTTGATGCCGTGAGAGACAAGTTACAATCTCATGGATTGCAGGTTGTTCCTCATCTTGAACAAGAAATAATAGTTAACGCTCGATTAAAGGACTTGGATCAAATCAGTTTCCATCTCAATGGGAGTGATATGAGCCGTGAAGTTAGCCGACACGATGTGCAGAAACTATTTTCGAAGATTTGTGTTGATTTGCTAAGAGGACAGACCGATGACGATGCCAAGATAGCCAATATTGCCCGTTCGTTTGGCACATTGAAAAGCGCGTTGCGTTTGTGGTTCAAATCATACGCATTCAAAGAGGAGGATGATGATGCCCGTTACCGCATATTCCTTGCTGATGTTATGAATAAGGGTGAGGACAGCATTTTCCGTCATTTGGTAACAAGAACTCTCAAAAACCACTTCCCCATGCGCGAGGAATATGTAAGAAAACGCAGGGAAGAGGCCGAGCAACAGGAAACGACTACATTCAAGATTCAGAAGGTATATGCCTATAGTGATGGATACGAGGCTTTGGAAATGAAGCGTTGTCTGTTTAAGCCATATTATATTGGCAAAAACTATCAAGGGCGCGACAATGAATTAAAGTTTGCCAACTATCTTGACCGTCAAGAAAGCATTGAGTGGTGGATGAAAAACGGTGACAATGGCAGGGATTGGCTTTCTATTCGCTACTTCAACGAAGAGACACAGAAGAAAGAATTGTTCTACCCTGACTGGATATATAAGAAAAAGGATGGTACCATCGGAATATGGGACACAAAGGGTGGTCAGACGGCAACATCTGTAGAAACGAAAAATAAGGCGGAGGAACTTCAACGACGTATCAAGACACTAAACGGAAATAACCGCGATGGAATACGCTATGAAGGTGGCATCGTGATAGAAGCCAATGCCATGTGGTATTGCAATAACCGTGACGAATATAAGCATAAGCAAGGCTCAACCGAGGGTTGGAAAAATATGAACGATATTTTTTGAAAAACAAAAAACATATTACACAATTACATTAAGTGATCTCCAATTATGACTAAAAGGAAGAAGAGTGTGTTCAGATCGTTTTGAACACACTCTTTTGTCAAATGTAGCCCTATGATTGGCTTGCACCAAATTATTGATTTTGACCTTGATTGACCACTGGCACGATGGCGTTTCCGATGCACGAGTTGGGCATCTCGATATGGAGCATGGCGCAGACGGTGGCGGCGATGTCCACGATGTATGTTGGCTTGGAGGTGCTGCCGTGTGTGACGTGCCACCCGAGGAACACGAGAGGGATGTGCGCATCGTAGGGATTCCACTGGCCGTGCGTGGTGCCTTTGTAGTCATCCTTGAATTGCCAGGAGAACATCTGGGAACGTGGTATCACCACGATATCGCCCGACCGTTTGGTATTATAGCCATTGATGATGCGCTCGCGAATGATTTGGGGAACGGTTGCGGTGCTTGCCTTGGCGCAATCCACGGCATAGAGCAGTTCGTCTTCTTGGAGCAACTGGTTGATGACGGCTTGTTTCACCTCGTCGATGTTCAGCCCTGCGCTATCAATCTTGGCATGGTTGAGATAGAAGAAGTCGCCATAGTGCGCGGTGACGAGTTTGTTCACACCATATCGCTTTGACAATTCCGCATTGATGTCTTTCACCCATTGCGATGCTGGCCAGCCATTGGCATAGATGTGGTGTTGCTTGAGATAATTGGGATTGTGTGCCCCACCGTGGTCAGCCGTGAGGAAGAGGAGGTAGCCATTCTTGCCATAACGGTTATCAAGGAGGCGCAGGAACTTGGCGAGTTCCTTGTCCAATTGCATGTATGCCGCCTTGGTATGCTCATCGCGAGTGCCGTATGCGTGGCCGATGACATCGGTAGAGGAGATGCTGATGGTGAGCATGTCAGGATAGTCGCCCATGCCAAGCCGCTCATTGCGAAGGACCGCCTCCGCCATCTTGAACGTGATGGTGACTCCCTCGGGCTTGCCTTTCTGGTCCTCGCCTTTCTTGGTGGTATTTTCCTTGTTGTATTGCTCCATCCATTTGGGCAGCTTGTCCATGTAATAAGTGCTGGTGACGAAATGCCCCACGGCATTATCGTACCAGTATGCCGCATTGGCGGAGTGGCCAGCGGGGAAGATGGCGGCACGGTCCTTGAGTGCCACGCCGAAGACCCGTGACTTGAAGTCGGTGGCAAGGCGCAGCTCGTCGCCAATGGTTGTCGCCTTGTTGTTGCGTGGCGACATGCGTCCCGCCTTGGTGTCGGTACCCACTCCTTGAACCGTGGAGTCGGCGCAGCAATACACGTCCTTGCCCTTCTCCATGAAGTTGTTGCCCGCAATGCCGTGAAGTGCTGGCACGGACCCCGTGAAGACCGATGTGTGCCCGATGGCGGTGATGGTGGGGATATAGTTGATCATCGTGTTCTCGCACGAGAATCCCTCATCCACTAAGCGTTTCAATCCGCCCTCGCCAAAGTCCTCGTAATAATAATAGAGATAATCCCAGCGCATCTGGTCAACAACAAGCCCCACGACCAGCTTGGGTCTTTCCACCTTGTTCGCCCCGAATGTCACGGTAGCAGCAATCATCATTGAGATGGCAAACAATAATCTTTTCATCATACAGAATGTTTAAGTTTGATTGATTTATGTTCGCAAAAATACATATTTTTCGCACAATATTAAAACTTCATGCAAGGAAATGCCCGTTTTTTTGTACTTTTGCACCCATATTTTACATTCTAATCAAATAGCAATGGGTGGTTTTTTTGGTTCTATTTCCACGAAAGATTGTGTAAAGGATTTATTTTATGGCACGGATTACAACTCGCATCTCGGGACAAAACGAGCGGGATTGGTGACTTTCGACCCCGAGCGGGGCTTCTGTCGTTCCATCCATAGTTTAGAGAGAAACTACTTCCGCTCACGATTCGAGGACGAGTTGAGTATCTTCCACGGCAACCAAGGGTTAGGTGTCATTAGCGATACCGACCCCCAGCCTATCATCGTCAACTCCCACTTGGGGCGTTATGCCGTCGTGACGGTGGCGAAAATCAACAACTTACGTGAGATTGCCGCCGAGCTATTGGAGCAACGGATGCACTTCAGCGAGATGTCTGCCAACAACATCAATCAAACGGAGTTGGTGGCTTTGCTCATCAATATGGGAAAGACGTTTGTGGAAGGCATCAACTTTGTTTACCAGAAAATAGAGGGGTCGTGCTCGATGCTCATCCTGACGGAGGACGGCATCATCTGCGCCCGTGACTTCCTCGGTCGCACCCCCATCGTGATAGGACGGAAAGAAGGGGCATACGCCGCCTCAAGCGAGACGACCTCATTCCCGAACTTGGACTTTAAGGTGGTACGCGACATCGGGCCAGGCGAGATTGTGCGGATGAGAGCCAATGGCTTGGAAGTGTTGCAAGCCCCCTCGCCAGAGGAGCAGATATGTTCGTTCCTATGGGTTTACTATGGCTTTCCCTCCAGCGACTATGAAGGAATCAATGTCGAGATGGTACGCGAGAACAACGGCAAGGTGATGGGCGAGGAGGATGATGTCGAGGCAGATCTCGTTTGCGGCATCCCCGACTCTGGCGTAGGGACGGCATTAGGCTATTCCGAGGGCCATCAAATCCCCTATAAACGCGCCGTGGTGAAATATACTCCCACTTGGCCGCGTAGCTTTACTCCTGGCACCCAGACGCGCCGTGACCTTGTGGCGAAGATGAAACTCATCCCAAACCCTGCTATCCTCAAAGACCAACGTATCGTGTTTTGTGATGACTCTATCGTGAGGGGCACACAATTGCGCGACAACGTGCGGATGTTCTTCGAATATGGTGCCAAGGAGGTACACGTGCGCATCTCCTGTCCGCCGCTGGTTTATGGTTGCCCATTCATAGGTTTCACGGCATCGAAGAGTGACATGGAGCTTATTACACGACAGGTTATCCGTGACTTTGAGGGGAACGATAGTGCCAAGCTCGACCAATATGCCACGACCGACTCTCCCGAATACACACGAATGGTGGAGGAAATCTGCCGTCGCTTGGGCTTGACCTCCTTAAAATTCAATAAAATCGAGACGCTTATTGCCTCGATTGGTATGCCTAAGTGCAAGGTTTGCACCCATTGTTTCGATGGCACGGGGAAATGTAGAATAAAAAAAGAAGAATGAAGAATCGTTTGGCGATAGCATTCACGCCAGCAGACTTTTCATTCTTCATTCAACATGTTTCAATCTTACTCTTCCGAGAACTCATCTTTGCCTACACCACAAATGGGGCAAACCCAATCCTCGGGGATGTCTTCAAATGCCGTCCCTGGCTCAATGCCGTTGTCGGGGTCTCCTAATTCGGGGTCATACACATACCCACAAACGTCACATACGTACTTTTTCATCTTGCTTCTATTCTTAGGTTAATAAAAAAACATTGTATCTGGTAACCCTATACCACTCATCGCTTGGCAAGGATTTCCTCCACCTTATTAATAATATGGATGGGCTGGATTTGGTTCATGCAAGCCACATCTCCCCTCACACATGACTTCTTGCCATAGACAGAACATGGGCGACAGGGCAAGTCAACCTGAATGACGTTGGCAGGGTCTTGGTTCCATCCGAGAAATCCCGCGTATGGATGCGTGGCACCCCATACGCTCACCACGGGCGTATTGACCAACGAAGCCAAGTGCATATTGGCACTATCCATGCTCACCAACACATCGAGATGACTCATCAGCACCAACTCCTTGTCAATGGAACGCAGGAGCGACGAAGCATTGGTGCAGGCATCGTATTTCCGTTGCCAGCCATCTATCACCTCTCTCTCCTTGCCTCCACCACCGAAGAGGAAGATACGACAGGAGGGATGATTCTTGATGATGGCTTGTATCACCTCTTCCATCTTGTCGATAGGGTAGACCTTATTGTTATGGGCCGCGAAAGGAGCAATCCCAATCCATTGTTGGAAACCCTTACGCTCACCAATGGTTTCGGGTAGCAAGTGGAGGTTGCCACTTTCTTGTGGGAAAATCGACGTGAATTGTATATCAATGGGATAACCCAATTCAGCAAAAACATCGGCATAATTCTGGAATGCCGTAGACAATTGGTGCAATTGCTTACCGTTTTGTGTGGTAAGTTTCCGTTTCTCCCCATGGTGCTTGTTGACATGCGCCACCTTGTGCCTACCGAGATTGAAACGCAACCGAAGATATTTTGACCGTATAATGTTATGGAGGTCGGCTATGGCGGTGAAGTTCTTCGCCATCAACCTACGGTAAAGGGCATTGAGTCCCTTCACGCCACGGTATTCACCTTTGACATCGGCTTCCATGAACCCCACGTTGGGTGCCAAATCCTCAAAGAGGGGACGGGCAAACGGTCTACTCAACACCGTAATCCGCAAATGGGGATATTGGTGTGCAAGTGAATAGACGACTGGCACAATCATAGCCACGTCGCCCAGTGCCGAGAATCGAATGATGAGGATATGCTCGGTCTTCATTTCTTATAAAAGATGGGGTTGGTTGATGGGTCATTGTACATTTTCATCTGCCGATACACTTTCATGTACTTGCGCCCAGCCTCAATATCCTCTAACAATTGGTCGATGGCAAGCGAAAGGTCAACTTGCTGCTCCAAGAGGATAGCCAACTTGACCTGGCATTTCTTGCGGTGTGCCTCATCGGCATCTTTCCTTTCCACTTGCTCGCGCATGTGGTAAATCTTCAAGGCAAGGATGGAAAGACGGTCGATGGCCCACGCTGGACTCTCGGTATTGATTCGTGCATCGGGAAGAGGCGTAACGTCGCTATATTTCTGTCGGAAATAACTATCTATTTGCTCCACCAAGTCGGTGCGGTCTTGGTTGGAATTATCGATGCGCCTTTTCAATTGCAATGCCTCCACGGGGTCTATATGCGGGTCACGGATGATGTCCTCATAATGCCATTGCACGGTATCAATCCAGCACTTCAGGTACAGTCTGTTCTCAATGGTGTCTCTTTTATACGGATTGTTGATGTGCGTATCTATATTATCTGTCAAATGATAATCGTTGATGACTTTGCTAAAAATACGGTTACAGTCTTGAGTAAATGACATTAGGTTTATTTTTTATTTATGAACATGCAAATATAGTACTTATTTTATAATCGACAAATATTTTACACTAAATAATCGTCAAAATGCGGCTTTTTATTGCACATGTTGCGTACGTTTGTGCAGAACCAATATCATTTTTAATGAAAATATTTGCTTAATTGAATAAAAATTGTTTCCTTTGCACCCGATTTCTAACCCCTCGCATTATTTTTGCACGATGGGGGATAGTAAATTGAAGTAATATTATAAACATTAAAAGAGAAAGATTATGTCAGAAATTGAAAGCAAAGTAAAAGCTATTATTGTAGACAAATTAGGTGTAGACGAATCAGAAGTAAAGCCCGAGGCAAGCTTCACCAATGACCTTGGTGCAGACTCGTTGGATACAGTAGAGCTGATTATGGAGTTTGAGAGAGTATTTGGTATTTCCATTCCTGATGATAAGGCAGAGAAGATTTCCACTGTTGGCGATGCCATTACTTATATCGAAGAAAACGCAAAATAAATTATTTTTGAGGTTTTGAGTTTTTAAGTTTTTGGGGTTCTGTAAGAAAAGTTTTCACTTACAGCCCTGAAACTTGAAAACTCAAAATCTTATATAGAGAGATACATGGAGTTAAAAAGAGTAGTGGTAACAGGCCTCGGTGCCGTAACGCCCGTGGGAAACACCGTGGAGGAGACATGGAACAACCTACTGAATGGCGTGAGTGGTGCCGCACCTATTACACAATTTGACACGTCCAAATGCAAAACCCATTTCGCTTGCGAGGTAAAGGGACTGGACATCAACCAATACCTTGACCGCAAGGATTCACGCAAATTGGACCGTTACACCCAATTGGCCATGATTTCCGCCATCCAAGCAGTGAATGATAGTGGAATGGATTTGGAGAAAGAAGACAAGAATCGTATCGGCGTGGTATATGGCGTGGGCATTGGAGGTATCCGTTCCTTTGAGGATGAGGTAACTTACTATGGCCAACACATTGAGGATGGTCCGAAATTCAGCCCATTCTTCATTCCCAAAATCATTGCTGACATTGCCTCAGGACATATTTCCATTCATTTCGGATTTCGTGGTCCTAATTACACGACCATTTCCGCTTGCGCCTCTTCAAGCAACGCATTGGCAGACGCATTCAACATCATCCGATTAGGCAAGGCCAACGCCATCGTGGCAGGAGGTGCGGAAAGTGCCATCTGTATGTGTGGCGTGGGTGGTTTCAACGCCATGAAAGCCCTATCTACACGCAATGACGACCCCGAGCGGGCTTCCCGTCCATTCAGTGCAAGCCGTGACGGTTTCGTGATGGCAGAGGGTGCCGGTTGCTTGATTCTTGAGGAATTGGAACACGCCAAGGCTCGTGGGGCAAAGATTTATGCCGAGATGGTGGGTGAAGGTGAGAGCGGAGACGCTTATCACATCACCGCATCACATCCCGAGGGATTAGGAGCCAAGCTCGTGATGGAAGCAGCCCTTGAAGATGCAGGCTTGAAACCCGAGGACATTGATTACATCAATGTGCATGGTACATCAACCCACGTGGGTGACATCTCTGAGGTGAAAGCCATCAAAAAGGTGTTCGGCGATGCCGCCTATAAACTGAACATCAGCTCCACCAAGTCGATGACAGGTCACTTGTTAGGTGCCGCGGGAGCCATTGAGGCAATGGTGAGTCTGCTTGCCGTGAAGAACGACATCATTCCGCCAACCATCAACCATGATGACGATGATGAGGATCCAGAAATCGACTACAACTTAAATTTCACCTTTAATAAAGCTCAAAAGCGCGAAGTACGTGCCGCCATCAGCAACACGTTTGGATTTGGTGGCCACAATGCTTGTGTGGTATTTAAGAAGTATGCTGAATAATCTCATCAATAGGATAAAGCTCCTTTTCCGAGAGGAGAGGGAGCTTTATTTGTCTTTATACGAGATACTCGGTTTCTATCCCAACAACATCGAGTATTACAAAACCGCCATGCTCCATAGTAGTGTCGCCATGAAGACGCAAAAGGGGAAGCCCATCAATAATGAAAGGCTGGAGTTTCTTGGCGATGCCGTGTTGAGTGCCGTTGTAGGACATATCGTCTATGACCATTTCCCTGGGAAACGTGAGGGATTCCTGACGAATACAAGGAGCAAACTTGTGCAACGGGATATGCTTAATAAGCTCGCCAAGGAGATGGGAATTGCCAGACTGATTATTTCCCAAGGACAGAACCAATCGCACAACAGCTATATTGAAGGCAATGCCTTTGAAGCCTTGGTGGGTGCCATCTACCTTGACAAAGGCTATAAGGCGTGTATGGAGTTTGTTAAGAAACGTATCTTAAATGAGGTTGTCAACTTAGATAAGGTGGCATACAAGGTGGTAAACTTCAAGAGCAGACTGATTGAATGGTGTCAAAAGAATAAGGTGACCATTGAGTTTAGGCTTTTGAAACAAGAGCGTGATGCCAACGGAAATCCCTTTTTCAAGTACCAAGTTTTTATCGAGGACATCAAAGGAGGCATAGCAACAGGTTTCTCAAAAAAGGAGAGCCAACAACAAGCATCAAAGCTCACGTTGGAGCTTTTGCGCAAGCAACCGCAATTGATTGACGAAATACTGGCGATTAAGTCAGAACGAACCAAGATGGAGGAAAACCTTTTGATGTCTCTTCCCCCAATGGATACTCAAGAAGAGATGTTTTTCGAAAAGGAGAAACAACAAGAAACGACCAAAGCACCCACCCAAGATAAAAAGAATTCATTTCCAGCACAGGAAGCCGTTGCCTCGAAAACGAACAAGGCAATTATCGAACAAGACAACACCCGTGAAGAAGATGCCTTTTCGAGGCATACTTTTGATGAAGACGATAAGGCCATCCAAGAACGGGAATCTATCATTGCTGCCGCTGAGGAAGAGGCGTTCAAAGACCAGTCTTGATGGTAAAACTATCTTAACGACCCTTGTGCAAAACTAAAAAAACGGTTTTTATTTGGTTTTGTCCGTGAATTGCGCTACCTTTGCACCTATTATTCAAAAGGAGCATCAATGAGCATAACGAGCATTGCCCGCAAAATATTCTTCGCCTCAAGACAAAACAACATCCTACCCCAATACACAAAAGATGTGGAAGAGTTGCAACAACGCACCCTTCAACGTCTTATTGACAGGGGGAAAAACACGGAATACGGCAGAAGCCATTTATTCAACATCATCCATAACTACGAAGACTTCGCCAAGAATGTTCCTATTAACACTTACGAGGAGCTGAAAGGCTTTATCGACCGAATGAGACATGGCGAGGCAAACGTACTTTGGCCAGGGACGGTCAAGTGGTTTGCCAAGTCATCGGGGACAACCAATGACAAGAGTAAGTTTATCCCCGTTACCCAAGAGGGATTGAAAAACATACATTATGCTGGCGGGTTTGATACCGTTGCTCTCTATTTTCTTAATAACCCCAAAAGCAGGATCTTTGACGGAAAGAGTCTTATCCTTGGCGGTAGCCATTCACCTAACTACAATTTACCCAATAGTCTTGTTGGAGACCTCAGTGCCATTCTGATAGAGAACATCAATCCTTTGGCCAATCTTGCACGTATACCGAAAAAGAAGACTGCATTGCTCAGTGACTTTGAAGTGAAACGCGACCGCATCGCACAAGAGGCATGGAAAAGAAACGTAACATCCATCTCGGGTGTACCATCATGGATGCTATCTGTCTTGGTGCGGGTGCTGGAGATTTCTGGAAAGAAACATCTTGAAGAAGTGTGGCCCAACCTGGAAGTGTTTTTCCATGGAGGCATTTCTTTCCTACCCTATCGACCACAATACGAAGAGCTAATCACAAGCGACCGTATGCACTACATGGAGACATACAATGCCAGCGAAGGATTCTTTGGCATACAGAGTGACCCGAACGACCCAGCATTACTCCTAATGGTGGACTATGACATCTTCTATGAGTTTATTCCCATGGACGAAATAGGAAAGGAACATCCAACCATCGTTCCCTTGGAGGGTGTGCGTAAAGGCATTAACTATGCCATGCTCATCACAACATCATGTGGATTATGGAGATATATGATTGGTGATACCGTGACCTTTACCAACCTCAAGCCATATAAGTTCATCATTACCGGGCGCACCAAGTATTTCATCAATGCCTTTGGTGAGGAACTAATCATGGACAATGCAGAGCGAGGGTTAGCATACGCATGTGAAAAAACAGATGCCGAAGTGTTGGAATATACTGCCGCACCCGTGTTTATGGACAACAAGGCAAAATGCCGCCATCAATGGCTCATTGAGTTTAGCCGCGAGCCGCAAAGCCTTGACGAGTTCACACAACTACTTGACCAAAAACTTCAAGAGATTAATAGCGACTATGAAGCCAAGCGATTCCATGACGTGACTCTTCAGCATTTGGAAATCATCAAAGCACGGAAAGGTTTATTTAGTGACTGGCTCAAGGCTAAAGGAAAATTAGGTGGGCAACATAAAGTACCAAGGTTGAGCAACGACCGCAAGCATATAGACGAGCTACTTGCCATGAACAAGTCATGAGGGGTTTTCTTCAACATATCATAAACCATGGATGGCGGTGGACACTTACATGTCTCTTCGTCTCCATATTCATCGGTTGCGCCCGAATGGGCAATCCCGATGGGGGATGGTATGACGAAAAGCCCCCGATGGTCATAGGTGCCACTCCCAAAGACAAGGCAACACATATCGATTCCAAGAAAATTCGTATCCTCTTCGATGAATATATCAAGATTGACAACCCCACGGAAAATGTCATTATCTCGCCACCACAAATGGAAATGGCTGACATCAAGGGGGCAGGTAAGCAAATCCTCATCAACCTAAAAGACTCCCTTCACCCAAACACTACATATACCATCGACTTCTCTGATGCCATCAGCGACAACAATGAGGGCAACCCTTTGGGGAACTACACATATAGTTTCTCAACGGGTGAGAATATCGATACACTTGAAGTGAGTGGTTATGTGTTGGAAGCAGAGAACCTTGAACCTATCAAGGGCATCTTGGTGGGACTCTATGACCAGATGGAAGATTCTGCTTTCCACACTTCGCCAATGCTCCGCGTGGCACGAACAGACAGCAGGGGGCATTTCGTCATCAAGGGCATTGCCCCAGGCTCTTATCGTGTCTATGCCTTGCAGGATGCCGATGGCAATTATACATATACCCAAAAAAGCGAGAAGATAGCTTTTAGCCATGATTCCATCACACCATCGTCAAAACCTGATACACGACAGGATACCATCTGGCGTGACTCCTTGCACATCAGTGACATCAAACGAGTCGGATACACCCATTTCCTTCCCGACGACATTGTGCTAAGGGCATTCACTCCCATCATTACAGATCGTTACTTGATTAAGACCGAAAGGGCGGAAGCCGACCATTTCACTTTTTACTTCAGTTATGGCGATGACCAGTTGCCACTCATCAAAGGACTTAATTTCGACGAATGGGAGGCTTTCGTAGTCGCATCCAACGAGAAAAACGACACCATCACCTATTGGCTACGTGACACCACCTTGGTAAACCAAGACACCCTGCGCATGGAAGTGCAGTATCTCATGACTGACACCTTGGGCAATCTGGTCAGCAAGACCGACACATTGGATATGTTGTCGAAACAACCATACGCCAAGCGTCTTAAACAACAACAAAAAGAATATGAGGAATGGCTGAAGGAACAAGAGAAAGCGAAGAAGAAAGGGCAACCTTACGACTCTATCATGCCCATCAAGCCACTGAAGATGAAGATTGACGCACCTTCGCAACTCGACCCCGATAAGAATATCCGCTTTTCTGCTCCGTGTCCCTTGATGGTGGCAGACTCCACCAAGATTCACCTTTATTCCAAGCATGACTCCCTTTGGTATGAGTCAAAATTCCTATTCCGACAGATAAACACTTTGGAATATGAACTTTTGGGTGAATGGCATCCTACCATTGAATACAGTTTGGAAATAGACAGCGCGGCGTTCATCGACATTTATGGAAATGCCACTAAAGCCACGAAAAACGGATTTGGCGTAAAGTCCGAGGATGCTTACAGCACCATCATCATCACCTTGGCGGGCATGAATGGGAAAAATGCCATAGTCCAACTTCTCACCAGTAACGACGGAGTTTACAAGGAAACGAATACGACCAGCGGACAAGCGGAATTCTACTACGTGAAACCTGGCGATTATTATATGCGTATGTACATCGACGAGAACAACAATGGCAAATGGGACACGGGCGACTTCGACCAAGACTTACAGCCCGAGACCGTCTATTACTATCCCGATGTGTTACAATGTAAAGCCAAATGGGATTTGACACAAACATGGAATCCCACTGCAATGGAAACGTTCCGCCAGAAGCCAGAGAAGATAACAAAGCAAAAACCCGACAAGGAAAAGACGATGAAGAAGCGTAATGCCGACCGTGCTAAAAGCTTAGGCATCGAATATATAGAACAATAATTTTACCAATATGAAGAGACTCCTTTATATCACTTTTATCATTTCCCTATTGATTCCTACGCCCTCTCAAGCCCAATGCACATTCAAGAACACGGCTTTCAAATCGGGCGAATTCTTGTCATATAATCTCTATTATAACTGGAAATTCATCTGGGTAAAAGCGGGGGTTGCATCCATGTCTACCGTTCAGACACTTTACGAGGGGAAGCCCGCCTATCGAGCATCATTGATTACTCGGGGAAATAACAAAGTAGACGAGATGTTCGTCCTTCGCGACACGTTGTTGTGCTATTCATCGACAGACTTGGCTCCACTATATTATAGAAAAGGTGCGCGTGAGGGAAAACGATACTATGTGGACGAAATCTTCTATTCGTATGAAAACGGGAAATGCAACGTCAAGCAACATAGCCAGCGCAACGACGGAACACATACGTGGCAGAAGCATAGTTATGACGATTGCATCTACGACATGCTCAATATGTTTATCCGCGCTCGTTCATTCGACCCTACAAATTGGAAGAAAGGTTATACCGTAGACTTCCCTATTGCCGATGGCGACAGCAGGAAGCCCGCAAAAATCAAATACCAAGGCAAGACCGTTGTAAAAGCTGACAACGGGAAGAAATACCGTTGCCTACAGTTGTCATATCTGGAATTGGAAGACAATAAATACAAAAGAATCGTTGACTTCTACGTCACCGATGACGAAAACCATATTCCCATCCGTCTTGACATGTTCCTGCGTTTCGGCTCTGCCAAGGCTTTCCTCGTTGGGATGAAAGGGGAGCGAAATCCCATCACGTCTATTGTGGAATAGCCCACCTTTTTCTTATGCAACCCACATCTATTGATTTGGTGTGATGCTATGGAGATTCTTCTCCAGTTGTGCTGTACTACTGGCTCCAACAATGACCGATGTGACACCTCGTTGTTCAAGAATCCACGAGATTGCCATTTCGGCGAGTGTTTGGTTTCGTTGTTGAGCCTGGTCGTTCCATCCATGAAGTTGTGCCAATAGTTGCGGGGTTAACATATCTTTCTTGAGAAATTTCCCTTGGGTCATACGTGACCCCTCGGGAATGTCATTGACTTCACCATTTTCCCCAAGTGTACATTGTAAATATCTATCAGTCAACAATCCTTGTGCCAATGGAGAAAAAGAAATGAACCCAATACCATGATCCGCACAATAATCAAGGACACCATCTTCTTGCGGTTCCCTATCAATCAAATTCAACCGCCCTTGATAAATCAACAATGGCACGTCACGCTCACGAAGGTATCTGTCTGCAACTTTCAATGCTTCCAAAGGCCAACGACTGATGCCCACATAAAGAGCTTTTCCTGCTTTGACAATATCCACGAGGGCCTGCAAGGTCTCATCTAATGGTGTCTCTGGGTCGTATCGGTGACTATAGAACAAGTCCACATAGTCAAGGTGCATTCGTTTGAGCGATTGGTCAAGTGATGCCATGAGATATTTACGTGACCCCCAATTACCGTAGGGACCCTCCCACATGTCATAACCAGCCTTTGAGGCAATAAACAATT
>JAFYZV010000131.1 GCA_017548525.1 Prevotella sp. | reverse complement strand
GTGGAGATTCAGGTTGAGTTGATTTACGCTGTGGCATTGAATAAGGGTCTGCGTTTCGCAATCCGCGAGGGTGGTCGTACCGTTGGATCTGGTCAGATCACAGAGGTTTACGAAGACTAATCGGTCGAGTACCAATATATATTTAAGGCTCTCGCCACACGGCGAGTGCCTTATTTACGGGAATAGCTCAGTTGGTAGAGCATCGGTCTCCAAAACCGAGGGTCGTGGGTTCGAGTCCTCCTTCCCGTGCTAAACGAAAGAGATATGAAGGTAATCAAGAAATTTATCGATTATTGCAAGTCATGTTACGACGAACTTGCTCATAAGACCACATGGCCAACTTTACCCCAACTGACACATAGTGCGGTGGTTGTTTTATCTGCTTCCCTTATCATTGCGCTTATCGTGTTTGTTATGGACTCATGTTTCCGTTGGATTATGAGTGTGGTGTATCCAGGTTAATTCATTAAGAAATGGCAGAAACAGGGAAGAAATGGTATGTGTTGCGTGCCGTAAGCGGGAAAGAAGCCAAGGTGAAAGAATACATCGAGGCACAAATGAAACATGAACCGCTATTGCATGCAAATGTCTCCCAGGTGTTGATACCGATGGAGAAACATGCATCCGTTAGGAATGGCAAACGAATTGTCAAGGAGAAAGTCAGCATGGCTGGCTATGTTTTTGTCGAAGCCAACCTTGTGGGTGATGTGGCACACATGCTGCGTTTTGTTCCCAATGTTTTAGGCTTTTTGGGTGGATTGGATGCTCCCACGCCTGTTCCCACGGCAGACATTAACCGTATGCTTGGCAATGCCGAGAAGACAGAATTGCAGGATGACATCGTTATCCCGTTTGTTGTTGACGAGGCGGTCAAGGTGACGGATGGTCCGTTCAGCGGTTTCAGTGGCATCATCGAAGAGGTGAATACCGAGAAGCGTAAGCTGAAGGTGATGGTCAAAATCTTCGGACGTAAGACTCCGTTGGAGTTGGGTTTTATGCAAGTTGAAAAGGAAGGGTAATGTATTTTGTTACGGGTACATGAGCTTCTTTTATAATTCATTCATTTAATAACAAGAAGAAATGGCTAAAGAAGTTGCTGGATTAATCAAATTACAGATTAAAGGTGGCGCAGCCAATCCCTCTCCTCCCGTAGGACCCGCCTTGGGTTCGAAGGGAATCAATATCATGGGATTCTGCAAGGAGTTCAATGCCAGGACTCAAGACAAGGCGGGAAAGATTATCCCCGTTGTCATCACCTACTACACCGACAAGTCATTCAGCTTTGAACTCAAGACACCTCCTGCCGCAGTACAACTGAAAGAGGCAGCCAAGGTGAAAAGCGGTTCCGCACAGCCTAATCGCCAGAAAGTAGCCTCGGTTACTTGGGAGCAGGTACGCGCTATCGCAGAGGACAAGATGAAGGACTTGAACTGCTTCACCGTTGAATCAGCCATGAAGCTCGTCGCCGGTACTGCTCGCAGTATGGGTATTACAGTTAAAGGGGACTTCCCAGGTTAATAATGATAAACTTCAATTAGAAAAATGAGTAAACTGACAAAAAACCAAAAATCAGTCGCCGACAAGATTGAAGCAGGGAAGGCTTATACCTTGAAAGAAGCTACAGAATTGGTCAAGCTAATTACGACGACCAAGTTTGATGCTTCATTCGATATCGATGTGCGTTTAGGCGTTGACCCACGTAAAGCCAACCAAATGGTTCGTGGCGTGGTGTCGTTACCTAATGGGACTGGTAAAGTGACCCGTGTCCTTTGCCTCTGCACACCAGATATGGAAGCTGCTGCATTGGAAGCTGGTGCTGACTATGCTGGCCTTGACGAGTATGTTGAGAAAATCAAGGGTGGATGGACTGACGTTGATGTGATTATTACAATGCCGTCTTGTATGGGAAAGGTGGGACCTTTAGGAAGAATCCTTGGTCCTCGTGGTTTGATGCCAAACCCCAAGAGCGGTACTGTAACGATGGATGTTGCTAAGGCAGTTAAGGAAGTCAAGCAAGGTAAGATTGACTTTAAGGTTGACAAGAACGGTATCATTCACACTTCTATCGGTAAGGTTTCCATGGATTCCGAGAAAATTTATGGGAATGCGAAGGAGTTTATCAATACTGTTATCAAGTTGAAACCTGCCGCTGCTAAAGGTACATATATCAAGAGTATCTATGTTTCAAGCACAATGAGTAGGGGTGTCAAAGTTGATCCTAAATCAGTTGAGTAACTCTAAAAGTTTGTAAAATGAAAAAAGAAGTAAAAGATACTATCATCGTCGAACTTGGTGAGAAACTGAAGGAGTACGCACATTTCTACTTGGTAGATGTTACTGGGTTGAATGCTGCTGACACCAGTGAGTTGCGTCGCAATTGCTTCAAGAAGGAAATCAAGATGGTCGTTGTCAAGAACACACTCTTGCACAAGGCCTTGGAAGCAAGCGAGGTGGATTTCGAACCATTGTATGGAACTCTGAAAGGCAATACCGCATTGATGTTCTGCAATACAGCAAATGTCCCTGCCAAGTTGCTGAAGGAGTATAAGGACAAGAAGAAGGCAATTCCCGCATTGAAGGCCGCTTATGCCGAGGAAGGTATATTCGTTGGCGAAGAGATGTTGGATAACCTCTGTGCAATCAAGAGCAAGACAGAACTCATTGCTGACATTGTTGCCCTGTTACAATCCCCGATCAAGAATGTTGTTTCCGGACTCAATGCCGGTGGCAAGATTCATGGTCTCCTTGACGCTATCGCTGAGCGTAATCAATAATTAGCGAATGGATTCACATTAACATTGTAAAACAAATTAAATCTTTAAATAAAATGGCAGATATTAAAGCTATTGCAGAAGAGTTGGTAAACCTTACTGTGAAAGAAGTTAACGAGTTGGCACAAGTCCTGAAGGACGAGTATGGTATTGAGCCTGCTGCAGCAGCTGTTGCTGTGGCTGCTGGTCCCGCTGCTGGTGCAGCCCCCGAGGTTGAGGAGAAGACATCTTTCGATGTAGTCCTTGCTGAAGTTGGTGCAACGAAGCTCCAGGTTGTGAAGGCTGTGAAAGAGGCTTGCGGTCTTGGTCTGAAAGAGGCTAAGGATCTCGTTGACGGTGCTCCCGCTACTATCAAGGAGGGTCTCTCAAAGGACGAGGCTGAGAACTTGAAGAAGACCATCGAGGCTGCTGGTGCCAAGATTGAGCTCAAGTAAGCATTTTTAATTTTTTATAACAATACGGTTAGGATCTTCCCAGTCGGTTGGTCCTAACCTTTTTATGTCTCATATACGTATTATATAATGGCTTCAAAACTTGTTGAAAACAGAATAAACTTTGCCAGCGTTCACAATCCGATGCCTTATCCGGATTTCCTCGATGTGCAGTTGAAGTCCTTTAGAGACTTCCTTCAACTTGACACACCCCCAGAGGAGCGCAAGAATGACGGTTTGTATAAGGTGTTTTCAGAAAACTTCCCCATTACAGACACGCGTAATAATTTCGTCCTTGAATTCTTGGACTACTTCATTGACCCACCACGTTATTCAATTGATGAGTGTTTAGAACGTGGTCTCACCTACAGTGTACCCCTCAAGGCAAAGATGAAACTTTATTGCACGGATCCTGACCATGAGGATTTTGACCCAAAGACTTCAGATGTGTTCTTGGGTACTATCCCATATATGACGCACAATGGTACGTTTATCATCAATGGTGCCGAGCGTGTCGTTGTCTCCCAGTTGCACCGCTCACCAGGCGTGTTCTTTGGGCAAGGTGTCCACTCCAATGGTAAAGTTCTCTATTCTGCCCGCATCATACCTTTTAAAGGATCATGGATAGAGTTTGCGACCGACATCAACAATGTGATGTATGCGTATATAGACAGAAAGAAGAAATTACCTGTTACCACCCTCCTTCGTGCCGTCGGTTACGAGCACGATAAGGACATCCTCCAGATTTTCAATCTCGCTGAGGAGGTGAAGGTTAATAAGAAAAACCTTAAAGAAGCCATTGGTAGGAAATTGGCTGCTCGCGTGTTGAAGAGTTGGAATGAGGACTTCGTTGATGAGGATACGGGCGAGGTTGTTTCCATCGAGCGCAACGAGGTGATTATGGACCGTGAGACGGAACTCACAGAAGAGAATATTGTGGACATCCTTGATTGTGGTGCACCATCCATCCTTTTGCACAAAGATGCCGAAATGGCCAATAAATATGCCATTATTTTCAATACATTGGCAAAAGACCAAAGCAACTCGGAGAAAGAAGCCGTATTATATATTTACCGCCAACTTCGTAATGCTGAGCCACAGGATGATGCCAGTGCAAAAGAAGTGTTCCAAAACCTATTCTTCTCTGATAAGCGTTACGATTTAGGAGAAGTGGGTCGCTATCGCATCAACAAGAAATTGGGTCTTGATACGGACATGAATATCCGTGTGTTGACGCAACATGATATTATTGAGATTATCAAATATCTCATCCAATTGGTCAACTCGAATGCCACTGTCGATGACATCGACCACCTTTCCAACCGTCGCGTTCGTACCGTGGGAGAGCAGTTGAGCAATCAGTTCTCCATCGGTCTTGCCCGCATGAGCCGTACTGTCCGCGAGCGTATGAATGTTCGTGATAATGAGGTCTTTACCCCAACAGACCTCATCAATGCCAAGACCATCTCAAGTGTCATCAACACTTTCTTTGGAACAAACCCATTAAGCCAGTTCATGGACCAAACCAATCCATTGGCAGAAATCACTCATAAGCGCCGTCTCTCTGCATTGGGTCCTGGTGGCTTGTCTCGTGAGCGTGCTGGTTTTGAGGTTCGTGACGTACACTACACCCATTATGGTCGTCTTTGCCCCATTGAGAGTCCTGAAGGTCCTAACATCGGACTTATCTCTTCTCTTTGTGTGTATGCTACCATTAATGAGTTGGGATTCATTGAGACACCTTATCGTAAAGTTGCAGATGGTCATGTAGACCTCGATAATAATAATGTTGTCTATCTTACCGCAGAGGAGGAACAAGACCACATCATCGGACAAGGTAATGCGCCGTTGAAGAAAGATGGTTCTTTCATCCGTACATACGTTAAATGTCGTAAGGATGCCGACTTCCCTGTCGTTCCCCCATCACGTGTGGATCTCATGGATGTCTCTCCACAGCAGATAGCTTCCGTCTCCGCAGGTCTCATCCCGTTCTTGGAACATGATGACGGACACCGTGCATTGATGGGATGTAACATGATGCGCCAGGCTGTTCCCCTCCTTCACAACGATGCACCTATTGTAGGTACAGGTTTGGAAAAGCAAGTCTGTGAAGATTCACGTACCATGATTGTTGCTGAAGGTGAGGGCGTTATCGAATATGTCGATGCCACCACCATCCGCATCTTGTATGATCGCACGGAGGATGAGGATTTTGTCAGCTTTGAACCCGCAACAAAAGAATACCGTATACCCAAATTCCGCCGTACAAACCAAAGCATGTCTATTGACCTTCGTCCTATATGCAATAAGGGACAAAGGGTAAAGAAAGGTGACATCCTCACCGAGGGTTATGCCACAGAGAATGGTGAACTCGCTCTTGGTAGGAACTTATTGGTTGCATACATGCCATGGAAGGGTTACAACTATGAGGATGCCATCGTCCTTTCTGAACGTCTCGTTCGTGATGATGTGCTCACCTCTGTTCATGTAGACGAGTATTCCCTCGATGTCCGTGAGACAAAACGAGGCATGGAGGAATTTACTGCCGATATCCCCAACGTTAGTGAGGAAACCACAAAAGACCTCGATGAGAATGGTATCATCCGTGTCGGTGCCAGAGTGGAGCCTGGTGACATCTTGATTGGTAAGATTTCGCCGAAGGGCGAGAGCGATCCTTCCCCTGAAGAGAAATTGCTCCGTGCCATCTTTGGTGACAAGGCAGGAGATGTGAAAGACTCTTCATTGAAAGCTAATCCTTCCCTTAGTGGTGTCATCATCGACAAAAAACTGTTTTCACGTGCTGTCAAGACACGCGAGTCGAAACGTCAAGACAAGATTCTCCTTGCCAAGATAGACGATGAATATAAGGCAAAAGATAATGACCTTAAAGACATCCTCATTGACAAGTTGCAAGTCCTGACCAAGGGAAAGGTTTGCCAAGGCATCAAGGACTATACTGGCGCAGAGGTCGTTACCAAGGGGAGCAAGTTCACGGTTCCTATTCTTCGCAATCTTGAATATGATGGAATCCAGTCAAACGATTGGACTGCCGACGAGCATACCAACCTGCTCATCCAAAAACTCATCATGAACTATATTCGCAAGTATAAGCTGCTTGATGCGGAGTGTAAGCGCAGGAAATTCGCTATTACTATTGGTGACGAGCTGCCAACAGGCATCCAGCAAATGGCAAAGGTATACGTCGCCAAGAAACGTAAGATTGGCGTGGGCGACAAACTTGCTGGACGCCATGGCAACAAGGGTATCGTATCGAAAGTGGTACGCATGGAAGACATGCCATTCCTTGAGGATGGTCGTCCTGTAGACCTTGTGTTGAACCCATTGGGCGTTCCCTCACGTATGAACCTCGGACAGATTTTTGAAGCTATCCTCGGTGCAGCAGGACATAGGCTTGGCGTTAAGTTTGCCACACCTATCTTCGATGGTGCCAAACTGGATGACCTCTCACAATGGACAGACAAGGCTGGATTGCCCCACTTGTGTTCCACTCGCTTGTATGATGGCGAGACGGGAGAGCAGTTCGACCAGCCTGCAACCGTCGGTGTCACTTACTTCCTCAAGTTAGGACACATGGTGGAAGACAAGATGCACGCTCGTTCCATCGGTCCGTATAGCTTGATCACCCAACAGCCACTTGGTGGAAAGGCACAGTTTGGTGGCCAGCGTTTCGGAGAGATGGAGGTTTGGGCATTGGAAGCATTCGGTGCCTCTCACATTCTCCAAGAGATTTTGACCGTGAAGTCAGACGACACGGTGGGACGCAGCAAGGCTTACGAGGCTATTGTCAAGGGCGATCCCATGCCTGCTGCTGGCATCCCAGAGTCACTCAATGTCTTGTTGCACGAATTACGTGGATTGGGATTGAGCATCAAACTCGATTGATAGTGTATTAGCATATATTTATTACGAATAAAAGTTAGTTAAGATGGCTTTTAAGAAAGATACAAAGGTAAAGAATAACTTCACCAAAATTACCATTGGCTTGGCATCACCCGAGGAAATTCTGGAAAACTCCTATGGGGAAGTAACCAAGCCCGAAACCATCAATTATCGTACATACAAGCCAGAGCGTGAGGGATTGTTCTGCGAACGCATCTTTGGTCCAAGCAGGGACTATGAGTGCGCTTGCGGTAAGTACAAACGCATCCGCTACAAGGGTATCGTCTGTGACCGTTGCGGTGTGGAAGTGACTGAAAAGAAAGTACGCCGCGAGCGTAGTGGTCATATCGATCTCGTCGTTCCTGTTGCCCATATTTGGTATTTCCGCTCATTGCCTAACAAAATTGGTTACCTTCTTGGAATGCCTACCAAGAAGCTTGATGCCATCATCTATTATGAGAAATACGTGGTCATCAAGCCAGGCATCCTCGAAGGGAAGAAAAACCAAGAGGGTACCGATGATCTCAATGGGTCTCACAAGATGGATCTCATCACCGAGGAAGAGTATATGACTATTGTTGAGAACTACCTCGACCCCAATAATGATTACCTTGACGATAATGACCCCAACAAGTTTATCGCCAAGATGGGTGCAGAGGCAATCTATGAGTTGCTCGCTACCCTCGACCTCGATGCCTTGTCATACGAGTTGCGCGACCGTGCCAATAATGATGCTGCACAACAGCGTAAGACCGATGCCCTCAAGCGACTACAGGTGGTGGAGGCTTTCCGTTCAAGCAAGGAAATCAACCATCCAGAGTGGATGATCCTGAAAATCATCCCCGTCATACCACCAGAGTTACGCCCATTGGTACCTCTCGATGGTGGACGTTTTGCCACTTCCGACCTTAACGACCTTTATCGTCGTGTCATTATTCGCAACAACCGCCTGAAGAGACTGATGGAAATCAAGGCTCCCGAGGTGATTCTGCGTAACGAGAAGCGTATGCTCCAAGAGGCTGTGGACTCTCTCTTCGACAACAGTCGCAAGGCATCAGCCGTGAAGAGCGAGAGCAACCGTCCATTGAAGTCCCTCTCTGACTCTTTGAAAGGTAAGCAAGGACGCTTCCGCCAAAACCTTCTTGGTAAGCGTGTGGACTATTCCGCCCGTTCGGTCATCGTTGTGGGACCAGAGTTGAAGATGGGCGAATGCGGTCTTCCCAAACTCATGGCAGCTGAGCTTTACAAGCCATTCATCATCCGTAAGCTCATTGAGCGCGGTATCGTGAAGACCGTCAAGAGTGCTAAGAAAATCGTTGACCGTCGTGAGGCTGTCATTTGGGACATCCTTGAGAATGTCATGAAGGGACACCCCGTGCTGCTTAACCGCGCACCGACATTGCACCGCCTTGGTATCCAAGCCTTCCAACCCAAGCTCATCGAGGGTAAGGCCATCCAGCTCCACCCGTTGGCATGTACGGCATTCAATGCCGACTTCGACGGCGACCAGATGGCTGTACATCTCCCATTGAGCAATGAGGCGATATTGGAGGCACAAATCTTGATGCTCCAAAGTCATAACATCCTCAATCCTGCTAATGGCGCACCTATCACCGTGCCGTCACAAGACATGGTGTTGGGATTGTATTACATCACAAAGATTCGCCCTGGAGCAAAAGGTCAAGGTCTCATGTTCTACGGGCCAGAGGAGGCCATCATTGCACACAATGAGGGAAAATGCGACCTTCACGCCCCTGTAAAGGTGCTGGTCGATGACATCGTGGACGGCAAACCTGTTCGTCACATCGTCGAGACATCCGTTGGACGTGTCATCGTCAATGGTATCATCCCGCAGGAGGTAGGGTTCTTCAATGACATTATCTCCAAGAAGTCTCTTCGTAGCATCATCGCCGACGTGATTAAGAATGTTGGTATGGCTCGTGCCTGTGAATTCCTCGACGGAATCAAGAATCTGGGTTATCGCATGGCTTACGTGGCAGGTCTCTCCTTCAACCTCGACGACATCATTGTACCGCCTGAAAAGGATGCCATTGTCGAGAAAGGTCAGAAAGAGGTGGACGAAATCCAAGCCAACTATGATATGGGTTTCATTACCGACAACGAGCGATACAACCAAGTCATCGATGCCTGGACACACGTCAATAACGAACTTGGCGATATTCTCTTGCAAGAAATGACAGCGGCAGACCAAGGGTTCAATGCTGTTTACATGATGCTCGACTCGGGTGCCCGTGGTTCCAAAGACCAAATCAAGCAGCTCTCTGGAATGCGTGGACTGATGGCAAAGCCACAAAAGGCTGGTGCAGAAGGTCAGCAAATTATCGAGAACCCCATCCTCTCCAACTTTAAGGAAGGTATGTCGGTGCTTGAATACTTTATTTCTTCTCACGGTGCGCGTAAGGGTCTTGCCGACACCGCCATGAAGACCGCAGACGCTGGATACTTGACCCGTCGTCTTGTAGACGTGTCGCATGATGTCATCATCACCGATGAGGACTGCGGTACGCTCCGTGGCTTGGAGTGTTCTGCCTTGAAGAATGGCGACGAGGTGATTTCATCCCTCGCCGAGCGCATCCTTGGACGTGTCACCGTGCATGATGTTATCGACCCGACTACGGGAGAGATCATCGTTGCTGCAGGTGAAGAGATTACCGAAGAGAAAGCTGCCGCTATCGAGGCTTCACCCATCGAGAGTGTGGAAATCCGATCGGTACTCACCTGTGAAAGCAAGAAGGGTGTTTGTATGAAGTGTTACGGACGAAACCTTGCCACACAGCGCATGGTGCAAAGGGGAGAGGCCGTGGGTGTCATTGCCGCACAGGCCATTGGTGAGCCGGGTACGCAGCTTACCCTCCGTACCTTCCACGCTGGTGGTGTGGCTGGTAATGCCGCAGCCAATGCCTCCATCGTTGCCAAGAATGAATCACGATTGGAATTTGACGAACTTCACACCGTACCATTCATAGAGAGAGTAGGTGAGGAGGAACGTGTATGCCAGATGGTGGTCAGTCACCTTGCCGAGGTTCGTTTTGTCGATCCTAACACGGGCATCGTCCTCTCTACGCTCAACGTGCCATACGGTAGTTCTCTCTATTTCAAGCAAGGTGAAAAGGTGAAGAAAGGCGATCTCATTGCTAAATGGGACCCATTCAATGCTGTCATCGTGACGGAATATGCTGGTAAGTTGAAATTCCACAATGTCATCGAGGGTACAACCTTTAAGGCAGAGACCGACGAGACAACGGGTATGACCGAGAAAATCATCACCGACTCCAAAGACCACACCAAGATTCCTACTTGTGATGTGTTGGATGAAAACGGCATGGTTGTTGGCACATATAACTTCCCTGTGGGAGGACACGTCGTTGTCGAAGACGGTGCAATGGTTCAAACAGGACAGACCATCGTCAAGATACCACGTGCCGTGGGTGGTGCTGGTGACATCACGGGTGGTTTGCCACGTGTCACCGAGCTGTTCGAGGCTCGCAACCCCAGCAACCCCGCCATTGTCTCGGAGATTGATGGTGAGGTCACCATGGGTAAGGTGAAACGTGGTAACCGCGAGATTATCGTCACTTCCAAGACAGGCGACGAGAAGCGTTACCAAGTATCTCTCTCCAAGCAAATCCTTGTGCAGGAGCATGATGCTGTCCGTGCTGGCACACCGCTTTCTGATGGTGTCATCACGCCAAACGACATCCTTGCCATCAAGGGTCCCACCGCCGTGCAGGAATATATTGTCAACGAAGTACAAGACGTGTATCGTCTGCAAGGTGTGAAGATCAATGACAAGCACTTCGAGATTATCGTGCGTCAGATGATGCGCAAGGTGCAAATCATCGACCCAGGAGATACCACGTTCCTTGAGCAAGAGTTGATTGACAAACTCGACTTCTTGGAGGAGAACGACCGCATCTGGGGTAAGAAGGTCGTGGTGGACGCTGGAGATAGCGAGAACATGCAGAAAGGTCAAATTGTGACGGTGCGCCGCTTGCGTGATGAGAACTCCAGTCTCAAACGCCGTGACCTCCGTATCGTGCAAGTTCGTGATGCCGTTCCCGCCACTTCAACCCAGATCCTGCAAGGTATCACTCGCGCAGCCCTCCAGACCAAGAGTTTCATGAGTGCCGCTTCCTTCCAGGAAACCACCAAGGTTCTCAATGAAGCAGCCATCCGTGGCAAGGTGGATTACCTTGAGGGACTGAAGGAAAACGTCATCTGCGGTCACCTCATCCCCGCTGGTACAGGTCTCCGCGCATGGGAGAAACTCATCGTGGCATCGAAGGAGGATTACGAGAGGATGCAAGCCAACAAGAAGAATGTCCTCGACTTTGCCGAGACTGATTAAGGCTTGACCATTCTATTTCATGTAAAAATCCCATGTCTGCTTATTTTGCAGATATGGGATTTTACATTAACTAATGCTTATGTCAATCTATTAAAAAACGCTAAAAGATATGGAAATGTGTTGATTCCCATGTCTTTTTTCCTTATCTTTATGCCCAAATTAGAAATCAAGGACTAACTAATAACGAAAAGAACAACAAAACAAAGAAACCTGACAACATGCGTAAACGTCGGACTGGCCTTACCCCTAAGACGGGAAGGATGGGAAAGGCTCGCAGCACCGACCTACCGAAAACAAACCAAAAACATGCGTGAACGAGCCTTCTGCGCAAACTTTTTTTCTAACTTAAATTAATGATGAACAAAATTACACAAATGTTTTTCATGCTGTTCGCCATGATATTGGGAACAGCCACCAATGTGTTCGCTGCCGACCCAGACCTTGAAAACGATTACACGTTGGTGAAATCTGTTGTTTGGGGAGATGGTACGGACATCACGACAAGTGACCAGTTGAGCGTCACCGCTTGGGATACGGGTAACAAGAGACAACAGACTCTTTATGCCGTGACGACCCCCGCAGATGCCGCAGGATGGTTTGGCGTACAGGCAGTTTCCAATGGCTCTGGCAAAGGTTGGTGGAACCGTGGGGAAAAGGGATTGTATTGCTATCAAGCCCAGCGTTCCGCCGCCATCTATGGCGACGACCTCACCACGGGTTGGCTTGTGGTGTTCCAATGTACGGGGCAAGCCACTTCTGCCATGACTTTGACCAATGGCGATGGCAACCCTGATGGTCCATTCTCTTATGTATTGAGTGAGGATGGAACTGCCTATTTCTGTACGATTACCGCTGAGAGCAACGCATATATTGGCTTCTGTGGTGTCAAGAATAGCGGGTTTATCTCAAGTATTTCTGTTTACAAACCCAACAAGGCTGTAGTAAAAGCTACTTACACCGTGAGGTATGTAGATACAGAAGGAAATGTGCTCAAGGAACCTGTGACTTACGATGGTATTGCCGGAGCTGATGTCACCTTGACCGCTGGTGACAAGGCGAATATTGTCGTGGGTGAAGATACTTATATCTATGAGAGCGATGACGCAGAGGGGAAGTTTGTGGAAGAAGACGGCTCTACCGTTATAACTGCCGTGTTCCATAAGGCACAGAATTTCACATACAAAGTGAATGAGGTTGCCAATGGTACTATTGTAAGAACTACGGAAGGAGTTGCTTTCGAGACAGCTACCGTAACAGTGCCTTATCGTAAGTACAATGTTGTTGATGGCGTATTGTATGCCAAGGATGCTACCAGCAAGGAATACAACCACAGTTTCGTATTGACTCAGGAAGGTCAGGAGGTGAATCTTGACTATACCGCTACGGAAACAGCCAATGTGGTTTATCTTTCCGAGGGCGAGGATATTGAAGGATTGACCCCATGTACGAGTGTCAATACGGGAATCCGTAGCTCCAATTCCGCATCGGCATACGCCGCCGAGGGCGATGTGAAGTTTGTCACGTTAGGTCCTGGCACATACAAGTTGACGGCTATTATCCATGATGCCAGTAAGACTCCCGATAGCCATTGGATTTTCAAGGCTGGCGAAAACCAGATTGCCGACTTGAATTGTACCACCGTCAATATCCAGGAACTCGCATCCGAGGAGTTTACGTTGGAAGAGAACACACCTATCTATATCGCACAGGGTGGCAATGGCAATATGGGTATCGACTTGGTTTATATCACAGGCGATGGTGTAGTGGTTGAGGAACCCACGATTTCTCCCATTGCTACATTCGATTTCAACGCCTCCAACCATGCCGTTTCATCAAGTGACTCCACCGAAGGCGACATCACGGAAGACGAGGTGATTACCGAGGACTATGTGACATTGACCGTTACGCCCAATCCAAGTGGAACAAAGAACCGCTATTGGGGAACAGCCAATGGACCTCAACTCCGTGTCTATGGTGGTAAGATGACGTTTGTTGCTGATGGCAGGGCCATCACGAAGGTCGTTGTCAACAATGGCAAGTGGAATGCTGCCAATACCTTCAATGGCGTGGCAGCCGAAACGGGCGAGTGGGAAGGCAATTCCACGAATGTCGTGTTGGCTATCGCTGGCAATACGCAAATCAATAGCATCGAGGTGACAACCGCTGATGCTGATGAGAACACCACTACATACGAAGAGCCTGTGGCTCCTTCCATTCCTGAAGTGGAGAGCATCGCCGAGTTCAATGCCTTGGAGAAGAACACAGAGGCACAGTTGAACTTCGTTGCCGACAAGAATGTGCAAGTGGTATTCGTCAATAAGAACGAGGAGAAAAACCGTGAGTATGTCGTGCTGCAAGACAACGACAAGAGCCGCATCGTGCTTTACAACATGGGCGTGGCTGATGTGTTGAAAGCCAATGATGTGCTGACGGGTTCGCTCACGGGTAAGAACAGTCCTTACTATGGTATGGCAGAGATGGCAAAGACCGCCAACACCGCCCCCGCTACCATCGTTGCCACAGAGGGTACTGCCATCAAGGTGGATGTCCTTTCAAGCGTGAAGGCTGCTTTCGATCCATTTAAGATTTTGAAGCTCTGCCAGATTCAGAATGTTGTCATCGCTACCGACGGCACACGTCGTTATGCTGTGGAAGGTGAAGACCGCATTGAGATTCGCGACAACTTCTCTGTTGGATATGAAGTTCCCGAGGATGGCACGGAGTTGAAGAGCATCACGGGTATCATCGTTCCTTACGTGAACAATGGTGATACCGTTTATCAGATTACCCCGATTAGCCAAGAGGCATTCGTGATTGCCGTTCCGCAGGTCTATAAGGACTTTGCTGAGACAACAACCTTGTTGACTACCGTTGCCAACATCGCCGCTATCGCCGAAGAGGGTTGGGTAGAAGGTGGTACTACACAAGCCAATAAGGCTGGCACCATCGACCCCGTTACCGAGGAGGAAGGCAAGAAGATTGTCACCGAGGGTGTGATGTTGAAGAAGGGCAATGGCTCAAAGGCATTCGCCACATTCGTGACAGGCATCGACTCGCTCTATGCTTACGGATGTACCGCTGGCGGCAGCGACCGCGACCTGATTGTCACGGCAACATCTACCGATGGTGATGTGGTAACCGCTCGCGCAACTTCTTCTGAATATACTTCCGTGAAGGTAGTCTTGGCATTGGATAAAGCTAAGAAATACAAGGTAGTGTATGAAGGTGCAAACGCTGGCGAGGATGGTGGCGCAGATGTCGTGTTGCACGGCGTGAAGTTCGTTGTTGCTCCCGAGGAGGTTGCTCCCGCAGAATTCTCTTATCGTGTGGAGAGCTATGTTGGCTCATTCTATGAGGGAATGGACGTGGAAGTGGATTATGACGCTATCATTGCCGCTATCGGTGCTACCGCAGAGACGTTGGCTATCAATGCCGAGGCATCTGACGGCACTCGCCTAAATGGTGTCCGTGGTGAAACCGATGGATGGTACAACAACGACGGAATGCCAATGCCTTGGGGCGAACAGCCATATTACTACGTACAGGATAATCCCGATGCTACTCCTATCGGTAAGTACTATTGGGTAGGTGGCTATCCTGGCCACACCGCAGAGCCTGCTGAATTCACGGGAAAGATTGTCTATACCAATACCGAGACAGGTGCAGAGGCATACGTCTATATCACGCTTGCCTACGTGGAAGCACCGAAGGTGGAATTTGACATCGTAAGCACGGTTAGCACAGCCGTTACTTATACACCGGAAGAAGGCTCTTACACGGAGAAGATTGTGCCTCTGACAGAGGAACAAATCGCGTCGATTTGCACGGCATTGGGAATCTCCACGCTGGCAGAAGGTGAGGTTTATGGCTACAACCCATCAACTGAAGAGTTCGTGTCCGCATACGCAAGCTTTGACGGTTGGCGTGATGTCAACGGTGACTTCACCAACTGGACGGGTAATGCTGAGGCTCCCGCATGTGTGAAGATTTACGATGACGGTGCCAACTACTATTGCTACAACATCGGCGGCTCACAAGGACAATACAAGACGTATTGGGCTATCACCAAGGACGGCAAGGCTGCCCTCGTGGAAGTGGTGTTCTCATATCTCCAATACACCGTGGGTACAGAGGACTTGTCGGATGGCTATCTCGGCAACAGCTCACCTGAATACACCGTTCAGTCAGGACAGTCCGCTCATTTCGAGTTTACTAACCACTCCAAGAAGGATGGCAACTGGCAGAACTGGGTTCTCGTTGCCAAGCAAGCTGGCGATGTGAAGATGGCTCTCCGTGCAGACAACTGGGAGAATATCCAATGGTCGAATGAGAATTGCGTGTCCGACTACAACTGGGATACATTCATGAATGACATGGATGGCTCATACGTTGTGCTGGATGCTACCTATCAAGAGGGTCTCATCACCACGAATGCTGTCATCACGACGGTTGAGGGTGTGGTTTATCACTACAGCTTCACCAAGCAATTGGCAGATGCACCCGAGGAATTGGTATTCCAACTCTCTGAGGAAGCCGCTTACCTTGAGGTCTATGCCGCTGAGGTGACTGGCGAATACGTCCCGACAGCCATCAGCAAGGCAAATGTTGCCGAAGGCGTTGAGACAATCTTCGACCTCAATGGTCGCCGTGTCAATAGAATGAAGAAGGGTGGTCTCTACATCATCAACGGCAAGAAGGTCGTAGTGAAGTAAGACTATCGTTTTAATATCCTCGAACGTAGTTCTCCATGCAATCATGGGGAACTATGTTCTTTTTATGATAATCAGTTCTACATCTCATTTGTTTATATCATACAAACCTATGGTTTATATTGTACAGAGCAATGGTTTGTATGGTACGGAGCTATGGTTTACGTCATACAAATCAATGGTTTATATTACACGGAGCAATGGTTTACATTATATAGAGCATTGGTTTGTAGCATACAAAACAATAGTCAATCGCCTATGGCGAGAAATTTCACAAAATCCGCTTCAAAATCTCACAAAATCATTTTGAATCATTTTGTTCCCATTTTGTACAATTTCTGTACGAAGTGCATCTTTCATCTTTCATGTTTAATCTTTCATCTTTCATCTTTTTGTTCCTTGT
>JAFYZV010000130.1 GCA_017548525.1 Prevotella sp. | reverse complement strand
GGTTCTTCTACCGTTGGTATTGATACTGATGATAGTGAAACGGTAAAGAAAGCCAGTTGTCATCTCCAAGTTCGTACAGTAAATGGAAATAGTTATTCTAATTGGATAGATATTTCTGATGAGATAAGTAATTGGTTCGTTCAGAGAAGAGAGAATAATAAAAATATGTATGATCGAATCAATTCGGGTGACATCGACTTGAGTGATTATGCAGGTCAAAAGATTCAAGTATGTTTCTATTATACGACAACTTCGACAACAAGTGGTACGTGGAATGTGTTGAAGTTCGCAGTAACAGGTACAGAGGCTGATAAAGAGAACTATGAGGAAGTTACCATGTCAACCGATGGTTATATCACCTACGTGGTGCAAAACGACATTGATTGGCAGGGTATGCGTGCCAAGGATAATACAGATGATGCGATTCCCGTCTATGGTTATAAGGTCATTGAATTTTCCTTGAAACAGAAGGCGGCTACTTTGGTAGAATTCGGATTTGGTGGCGATGATAAGTCTTCGCCCGAATATTCAGAGAACATCATTCCTGCCAACACCCCGATTGTGCTGAAAGGTTGTCAGGGAACGAACAATCTCTTGATTGCCAAGAGCCATGATGTGATTCCCGCCGTGAAGGGTAACTTGCTGAAGCCTTCGTTTGGCGATGTGACAGTCTCTGCTGACCAGGCTTTCTATGTTTTGCAAAAACAAAGCGATTGGACTGCCAGCGACCCATACAACCACTATTGGTTCAATCGGTTGAAGACGGGCAGAACCATTCCCGAGCGTAAAGCCTACCTCAATGGTTTAGATATGGTAGATGAATTAGTGCATGTAACAGATTTAGATCCCGGATACGATGACCCAGGATTCCAAGGAACAACGGCATTCTATATCCTCCGACCTGCTCCTTCGGCTGTTGTCAGCGATGATGCTGGTATCGTGGACGGTATCGAGACGATTGAGAAGAGCCGCATGAGCGACAATGAATTCTATACCATCAGTGGTGTGCGCGTGGATCGTCCTTCCAAGGGATTGTATATTATGAAAGGAAAGAAAGTAATCATTAAATAATCAAGACCATGGAAAGGAAACAATATGTAATGCCTACGGCAAAGGTGCATGTTCCTCGTTTTGCCTTGTTGGCAGGTCAAACGATGCCAGTAGGTTCAGACCCCAACGAAGAACCCATCGAGAGTAAACGAGGCTTCTTTGAGGATGAGGACAATCGTCAATGGGGACGCGTCTGGGGGCGTGTGGATGATGAATAGCATCATTGTCTATATATAATAATGTGGCGGGGCGCAGCAAGTGTTGCCCCGCCATATTTGGTATAACATGTTTAAAAAAACCATTATAATAAACTTTCTTTTGGAAATATTTGGTTATTAATGGAAAAAAGTGTAATTTTGCACTCTGTTTGAAGAAAGTACTTTATTAAACGAAAACTATTAAGATAGATAAGCAATGTCAAAAGTATGTCAAATCACTGGCAAGAAGGCACAAGTAGGTAATAATGTGTCTCACTCAAAGCATCGTACCAAGAGACGCTTTGATGTTAACCTATTTACAAAGAAGTTTTATTATGTAGAAGAGGGATGCTGGATTAGCTTGAAGATAAGTGCCGCCGGTCTCCGTCTGATTAATAAGGTGGGCTTGGATGCCGCCTTGAAGCAGGCTGTTGAAAAAGGATATGTTGATTGGAAAGACATTAAAGTAATAGGAGAATAATAGCCATGGCATCAAAGAAAGCTAAAGGAAATAGAGTTCAGGTGGTGTTGGAATGCACCGAGATGAAGAACAGTGGTCTGCCCGGAACGAGCCGTTACATCACGACAAAGAACCGTAAGAACACTCCCGAGCGTATGGAATTGAAGAAATACAATCCCATCTTGAAGAAGATGACTGTTCATAAAGAAATCAAGTAATTATTTTTATTAATAAGAATAGGATATGGCAAAGAAAACCGTTGCAACCCTTCATGAAGGTTCGAAGGAGGGTCGTGCATATACAAAGGTAATCAAGATGGTGAAGAGTCCTAAGACTGGTGCATACGTTTTCGATGAGAAGATGGTACCCAATGAGGCAGTTCAAGACTTTTTCAAGAAATGATATTTCCGACGTGAAATATATATAAGGCATTTGGTGATGGTCGCAGGATTTGTGTTCTGCGGCCATTTTCATTGTTGTTGTCTTTTCGGGTGCTTTGTCGTAAGTCAAGAAAACAAGACAATAAGCCATTAAAGACATACATTTATGGTGTCTTTTTAAATATTTTTTGTATTTTTGCACCCGATTATTAGTTTTTATGGTAAAAGATTTACTGTTTCCCGACTATATTTTTGAGTCAAGTTGGGAAGTGTGCAATAAGGTTGGAGGCATTTACACCGTTCTTTCTACACGTGCGAAGACATTGCAAGACGCACTTCATGACCGTATTATTTTCATAGGTCCCGATTGCTGGACGAAGAAGGAAAGCCCTTATTTCCGCGAAGATCCGATGTTATTTGGTGAATGGATATGTCATGCGAAGAAGGATGGCATCAACATTCGTGTTGGAAGATGGATGGTTCCAGGCGAGCCGATAGCCTTGTTGGTAGATTTCACTCCCTACTTTTCGCAGAAGAATGAGATTTATGGCAAGCTTTGGGAAAGCTACCAAGTGGATAGTCTCCATGCTTACGGGGATTATGATGAGGCATCTATGTTTTCGTACGCAGCCGCCTTGGTAGTGGAAAGTTTTTATCGCTTCTATCTTGACGACACGAAGAAGGTCGTTTATCACGGCAATGAATGGATGACAGGCTTAGGCTTGTTATACATCAACCAATATGTTCCAGAGATTGCGACCATCTTCACCACCCATGCCACCAGTATAGGACGAAGTATTGCAGGCAACAACAAGCCTTTATATGATTATCTGTTTGCCTACAATGGCGACCAGATGTCGGCAGAACTGAATGTCCAAAGCAAGCATTCCATTGAGAAACAGACCGCAAAGTATGTGGATTGTTTCACCACCGTGAGCAAAATCACAGCTAAGGAATGCGTCGAACTATTGGATAAACCCGTGGACGTAGTGTTGCCCAATGGCTTTGAAAATAATTTTGTTCCCAAGGGTGCAGCGTTTTCTCGCAAACGCAAGGAAGCCCGCAAGCGTCTCTTAGATGTCGCCAATGCCTTGATGGGTACTGATTTAGGCGATGACACGTTGATTGTCTCCACCAGTGGTCGTTATGAGTTCCGCAATAAGGGTATAGACGTGTTTATTGAGGCGATGAACCGCCTCTTGCGCGACAAGGAATTACATAAGAATGTCGTGGCATTCATTGAGGTGCCAGGTTGGGTGGGCGAGCCCCGCAAGGACTTGATGGAACGTCTTGCCAGTGGGAGGAAGTATGATACGCCTTTGGAAGTATGCGAGATAACCCATTGGCTCAACAACATGAGCCACGACAACGTGCTGGAGATGTTGAAGTATTACGACATGCACAATTACAAGGATGACCATGTGAAGCTCATTTTCCTTCCTTGTTACCTCACTGGCGATGATGGCATCATCAACATGACCTATTATGACGTGGTACTTGGCAATGACATCTGTATCTATCCGTCCTATTATGAGCCGTGGGGATATACGCCGTTGGAGTCGATAGCCTTCAAGGTGCCTTGCATCACCACCGACCTTTCTGGTTTTGGCATGTGGGCTAACGGTATCAAGGGTGGTTATAGTGAGATTGAAGATGGAGCGAAAGTCATCCATCGTACTGATTATAACTATTCTGAGGTGGCTGACATCATCAAGGACACAGTCGCAAAATATTCCAACATGAGTGCTGCCGAGGTGAAGAAAGCCCGTCAGAATGCCGACAAGTTATCGAAGAAGGCACTTTGGAGTGAGTTCATCAAGTATTATTATGAGGCATACGACTTTGCCCTGCGCCGTGCCGAGGAACGTAAAAAGAAGTAACACAATTATTAAATAATTATTTTTATGAAGATTAAAGCAAATTATGCAACTGAACCCCAGTGGAAACCATTGACCATCAAGTCGAGTCTTCCCCAAGAACTGAAGTGCTTGGACGAGATTGCTCATAACTTGTGGTGGGTTTGGAACTATGAGGCAAGGGATCTTTTCCGTGACCTTGATCCAGAGATATATCATGACGTGCGTCACAATCCCGTGCTTTTGCTGGAGCGTTTGAGCTTTGAACGTAAGGCAAAGATTGTTCAGGACAAGGCGTTGATGAAAAGAATCAATGGCGTTTACAAGTTGTTCCGTGATTATATGGATGTGACTCCCGACACTACTCGCCCCTCCGTTGCCTATTTCTGCATGGAATATGGTATGCACTCAGCCTTGAAGATTTATTCTGGCGGTCTGGGTATGTTGGCAGGCGACTATGTGAAGGAGGCATCTGACAGCAATGTAGACATGTGTGCCGTGGGCTTCCTCTATCGTTGTGGCTATTTCACGCAGAGCCTGAGCATGGACGGTCAACAGATAGCCAACTATGATACGCAGAACTTTGGCTCTCTTCCCATTGAGCGTCAGCTCGATGAGAATGGCAATCCCATGGTTGTTGCCGTTCCATACAACAACTATCTTGTCCATGCCTACGTGTGGCGCGTGAATGTGGGTCGTGTGAAACTCTATCTCCTCGATACCGATAATGACATGAATTCAGAGTATGACCGTCCCATCACCCATTCCCTCTATGGTGGTGACTGGGAGAACCGCCTGAAACAAGAGATTCTCCTCGGCATCGGAGGTGTGTTGACTTTGAAGAAGTTAGGCATCAAGAAAGACATTTACCATTGCAACGAGGGACATGCTGCCTTGTGCAATCTCCAGCGTCTCTGTGATTATATTGATGAGGGGTTGTCGTTTAACGAGGCTTTGGAGTTGGTTCGTGCTTCGGGTTTGTACACTGTGCATACCCCAGTTCCCGCTGGACATGACTATTTCGATGAGGGCTTGACCCACAAGTATCTTGGTGGTTACCCTGCCAAGTTGGGTATCTCCTGGGATGAGTTAATCGGCATGGGACGTACCAATCCCGATGACCACAATGAGAAGTTCAGCATGTCTACCTTTGCTTGCAACACTTGTCAGGAAGTCAATGGCGTGAGCAAACTCCACGGATGGGTGAGCCAGAAGATGTTTGCTCCTATCTGGAAAGGCTATTATCCCGAGGAGAACCATGTGGGATATGTCACCAATGGCGTTCACTTCCCCACTTGGGCGGCTACCGAATGGCGCAAATTGTATGCCCAATACTTCGACAAAAAGTTTATGGGTGACCAAAGTAACCAAAAGATTTGGGAAGCCATCAATCAAGTACCCGATGAGGAGATTTGGTCAACCCGAATGGCATTGAAGAAGAAACTGGTGGATTATATCCGTACCCAGTTCCGCGATATGTGGCTGAAGAACCAAGGTGACCCATCGCGTGTGGTCTCCCTGTTGGAACGTATCAATCCCAATTCGTTAATCATTGGATTCTGCCGTCGCTTTGCCACATACAAACGTGCGCACTTGCTCTTTACTGACTTGGAGCGATTAAGCAAAATAGTCAACAATCCTGACCGTCCCGTGCAATTCCTCTTCGCAGGAAAGGCTCATCCTGCCGATGGTGCTGGTCAAGGTTTGATTAAGAAGATTTATGAGATTAGCCAGCGTCCAGAGTTCCTTGGCAAGATTATCTTCTTGGAAGACTACGACTTCTTGCTTGCCCGTCGCTTGGTATCAGGCGTTGACATCTGGATGAATACGCCTACCCGTCCAATGGAGGCATCGGGAACGTCTGGTGAAAAGGCTGAAATGAATGGTGTAGTCAATCTCTCCGTACTCGATGGCTGGTGGCTTGAGGGTTATCGTGAGGGTGCTGGTTGGGCATTGACCGAGAAGCGTACCTATCAAAACCAAGGCTACCAAGATCAGTTGGACGCTGCAACCATCTATGGCTTGTTGGAGAATGAGATTATCCCCATGTATTACAACATCAATGAGAAAGGATATAGCGAGAACTGGATTAAGGTCATCAAGAACTCCATCTCTCAGATTGCACCTCATTACACAATGAAACGCCAGTTGGACGATTATTATAGCAAGTTCTATGTCAAGCAGGCCAAGCGTTTCAAGGAGATTGCTGCCGATGGCTATCGCCTTGCCAAGGAGATTGCCGCATGGAAAGAGGCGGTTGCTGAGCGTTGGGATTCCATCCGTGTAGTATCCAAGGAGGATCAACTGCTTATCGAGGGTGGTGAGACAGGTTCGAAATATACGATACGTTATGTCATCGACGAGCAAGGATTGAACGATGCCGTGGGTTTGGAACTTGTGACATTGTTTAATGATGGACGCGAGACTGACCGCGAGGTCAACAAGATTGACCCGTTCAAGATGGTCAGCCAAACAGGCAACCTCTATACCTTTGAGGCTGTCATCGAGCCAGACAAGGCGGGTAGCTATAAGAGCTGTGTGCGCATGTTCCCCAAGAACGACTTGTTGCCCCATCGCCAAGACTTCTGCTATGTGAAGTGGCTTGACTGATTTTCAACAGCTTTTATCTAACTTATCAGCGGCGGTGCTTCCCACATTGCCGCTGATTTTGTTATGTTATACTCTATCATTGTCAAATAATTTGTGTACCTTTGCATCAAAATAATAAAAAGATGAAAGTAAAAACAAAGATTTTTATGGCGTGTCTCTTGGCAGCATGGCTCTGCTCGTGCAGCAACAAGGGAGTGTATTCGGGAACCACAGTTGCCAAACGTGAGTTTCGGGGGGCTTGGATTCAGTGTGTCAATGGGCAATTCCAAGGGATTGGCACACAAGCTATGCAGCAAAATCTGACTCAACAGTTAGATGAGTTGAAGAAAGATGGCGTGAATGCCATCATCTTCCAGGTGCGCCCTGAGTGCGACGCACTCTATGCCAGTCCCTACGAGCCGTGGAGCCGTTTCCTCACTGGGACACAGGGACAGGCACCCTCGCCCTATTGGGATCCATTGGCCTGGATGGTAGAAGAATGCCATAAGCGTGGCATGGAAATCCATGCCTGGATTAATCCCTATCGGGCAAAGACCAAAGGTACTAGCGCCCTTGCCAATACACACATCTCCATCACGCATCCAGAGCGGATGTTCTCCTACGATGGGCAGTATATCCTCAACCCAGGACAGCCTGTCAACCGTGACTATATCTGTACCGTGGTTAAAGACATCGTGAAACGTTATGACATCGATGGTCTTCATATTGACGATTATTTCTATCCTTATCCAGCTGCGGGGCAGGTTATTCCCGACGATAACGAGTTTTCCGCTTTCAATAATGGTTTCAAAAACAAGGGAGACTGGCGGCGTGACAACGTTAATGTCTTTATTAAACAACTCTCTGAGACCATTAAGAAAGAGAAACCATGGGTGAAGTTTGGTGTTTCTCCCTTTGGCATTTATCGCAACAAAAAGTCAGATTCGTTGAATGGCAGCGATACCAATGGCACCCAGAATTATGATGACCTTTATGCCGACGTGTTGTTATGGGTCAACAATGGATGGGTAGACTATTGTGTTCCACAACTGTATTGGCAGATTGGACACAAGCTTGCAGACTATAAGACCCTCATCACTTGGTGGAACAAATATGCTTCCAACCGCCATCTTTACATCGGTGAGGATGTAGAGAAGACTGTCAATTTTGCAGATGTTGATAATCCCAATACCAACCAGATGGCAGCGAAGTTCAAGCTTCACCAGCAACTACCCAATGTCAATGGCTCTATATTGTGGTATTCACGTGCCGTGGTAGATGACAAGGGCCAGTACGGGACGATGCTACGTAAGTATTTTTGGAAAACTCCCGCCCTGCCACCATTGATGAAGTTTATTGATGACAAGCAACCTAAAGCACCCAAGCACGTGAAGGTGGTGAAGATGAGCGATGGTAATCGTGTGCTTTGCTGGAACGCTCCCAAGGGAAAGAAATGGGGCGACGTGGTGACTCGCTTTGTCATCTACAAGTTTGCTAAGGGCGAAAAGGTCAATCTTAACGATGCGTCAAAGATTGTGACCATCACTAATAACACCATGCTCACCTTGCCATACGTCGATGGATCCACGAAATACACGTATGTCGTGACTGCCCTCGACCGCCTGAGTAACGAGAGCAAGGGTGCGAAAGTCAATGTCAATCTGTAATTGATTCTGCTGCCATGTCATAGTCACCGCTTTCTACTGTTATCTGTGGGTAGGGGATGACATGGTCTTTTAGGTAAATGTGATTGAGAGTGTACTCCAAGGAACGCAGGGTTTCGGCACTGCGTTCTTTCGTTAGTTCACATTCCCACACGGTAATACAATGCCAACCCATTGCTGCTAATTCATGTTGCACACGCACATCGCGCTCGCGGTTGCGCTCAATCTTGGCATTCCAAAACTCGATGTTTGTTTTCGGCATACGTCCCTGCTGGCATTCATGACCGTGCCAGAAACAACCGTTTACGAAGATGCACGTTCGGTATTTGCGCAACACAAGGTCTGGATGGCCAGGCAATCGGGGACTATTCACTCGATACCTAAACCCACAAGCATGTAGATATCGCCGCACCATCATCTCTGGCTTGGTGTCCTTGCTGTGGATGGCAGCCATGATCTTGCTTCGTTGTTCCTTGGTGAGTGCCATGGTGTAAACATTTATGAGAATTGAGACATCATCCGCCTTTGCGATAAGTGATGCAATATGGTACATCAATGATTTATTTGTCTGCTACAAATATACAAAAAATCTCAATTTATAAGCGATTTTGATAACAATAGTTCGTAAAAATATTAATATGCGGTGTGACGGCTAAGCCGCGTAGCCAAAGAATTCTTTGAAAATGTGATTAATTAATGTTTGGTTCGGTCAGTATCGAAACACGTCAGAAGACCGCATCTATTGAAACGATTATGCACAAAAGCCGTGAACACGATGAGGAAAAGTATCAGAAGCTCGTGAGCTGGCAGAAGTTTGTCAAGACGAAGGGTGCATCGAAAGATTATCCTATCCGCCTATATGTCGCGCCTTTTTCGAATGTATAAACCAATGGTTTCGATGCTCTAAACCATAGCTCTGTACCTTACATACCATTGGTTTGGACGATGTAAACCATAGCTCTGTGTGCTACAAAGCATTGCTCTGTATGCTATATAAGAATGAGATGTAGAAATAGGAATAACAGAATTTAACCCAAATCGGTCATTAGAAATACTAAAATTCGTGGTCAAACTTGTAATGTGTTGAAAATGAGTTATTTGCAAAATCATTTTTCTATTGGCGGTCATTAGAAAATACAATTCGCAAAAGGTTTATTATCAAGCAGTTACGAAGACAACCACGGAAATGGACATCCTAATGACCGATTTGGGTTTAAGAGGATATGCCTATTGACACATCCTCTTTTTTGTAGGTAAAAACTTTTGTACTTATTGCTACAAACGAATCTTATAGGGGGTATTCATCGAAGGCGTAGAGGACGGTGGAGAGGTAACGCTCGCCTGTGTCGGGCAAGAGCGCCACGATCTTCTTACCAGCATTCTCGGGGCGTTTCGCCACTTGCTGGGCGGCAAAGGCGGCTGCGCCAGAGGAGATACCCACCAACAGGCCTTCTTGTTGTGCCAACTCACGACCCGTGCGGATGGCATCGTCGTTGTCCACGTCAATCACTTCGTCAATCACTTCAGCATTGTAGGTTTTGGGAACAAAGCCCGCGCCGATGCCTTGGATTTTGTGCGGTCCACTCTGTCCACCGTTTAACACGGGCGATGACGCTGGCTCCACGGCGATGATCTTGATGTTAGGATTGAGTTCCTTGAGGCGTTTGCCCACGCCAGAGATGGTGCCGCCTGTGCCTACGCCGCCGACGAAGATGTCTATTTTACCATCGGTCTGATCCCATAGCTCCTTGCCCGTGGTGTCATAGTGCTTCTGTGGGTTAGCGACATTCTCAAACTGTTGTAGGATGACAGCACCGGGGATGGAGTTTTTCAGCTCCTCGGCAGCACGGATGGCTCCGGGCATCCCGTCCTTACCCGAGGTGAGTTTCACCTCCGCACCGTAGGCTTTCACGAGGTTACGTCGCTCCACGCTCATCGTCTCGGGCATGGTGAGGATGAGATGGTAGCCTTTGACGGCACTCACCAATGCCAATCCTACGCCCGTGTTGCCGCTTGTTGGCTCGATGATAGTTGCCCCGGGCTTGAGGATTCCCTTCGCTTCCGCGTCCTCGATCATGGCGAGGGCGATACGGTCTTTCACGCTACCGCCAGGGTTGAAGTATTCCACTTTGGCGATGATGGGTGTGTCGATGCCTTTAAGGGCAGAGAACTTATTGAGTTCCAATAATGGTGTGTTACCTACTAACTCTGTGAGTTGTTTTGCTATCTTTGTCATAATGAATCAATTTTTTGAGTTTATATATTGGGATGTTTATGAGTATGTTAGACGATTAAATCTTTGCGAGTGCTTGGTCAAGGTCATCGATGATGTCATCGATATGCTCCGTGCCGATGCTCAGGCGGATGGTAGAAGGATAGATGTGCTGCTCTGCCAGCTCATTGGGTTCGAGTTGCGAGTGCGTGGTGGTTGCGGGATGAATTACGAGGCTCTTCACGTCTGCCACATTGGCGAGCAGAGAGAATATCTGAAGGTTGTCGATAAAGGTCCATGCCTCTTTCTCGCCGCCTTTGATTTCGATGGTGAAGATGCTTCCACCACCGTTGGGGAATAGCTTCTTGTACAGTTCATGGTCGGGATGGGTAGGCAAGGAAGGATGGTTTACCCTCTCCACCTTGGGATGCTTGGCAAGAAATTCCACCACCTTGGCGGTGTTGTAGGCATGACGTTCCACGCGGAGGCTCAATGTTTCAAGGCCTTGCAAGAGAATCCAGGCGTTGAATGGACTGATGGCTGCGCCCGTATCGCGTAGGATGACGGCACGGATGCGAGTAACGTATGCCGCTGCCCCTGCCACGTCGGCAAATACCGCACCATGATAACTTGGGTCTGGCTTGGCAAGGGTGGGGTATTTGTCGGCGTTGGCTTTCCAGTCGAACTTGCCACTATCCACGATGACACCGCCGAGGCTGCTGCCATGACCGCCGATGAATTTCGTGGCAGAGTGTACCACCACGTCTGCGCCATGCTCAATGGGACGGATGAGGAATGGCGTTCCGAACGTGTTGTCTACGATGACGGCTGTATTGTGTTTGTGTGCAATCTCGGCGATGCGGTCGATGTTCGTCACACTGGAGTTGGGGTTTCCGAAAGTCTCAATGATAATCGCCTTGGTGTTCTCTTTGAAAGCGGCATCCACCTCATCGAAGTTGGCAGGGTCTACAATCGTCGTCTCGATGCCTTGGGTGGTCAACGTATGCTCCACGAGGTTGAACGTGCCGCCATATAGGTTGTTGGCTGCGATGATGTGGTCACCATTTTGGGCGATGTTCTGCAACGCATACGTGATGGCTGCGGCACCCGATGCCACGGCGAGACCTGCCACTCCGCCCTCCAAGGCTGCCACGCGGTCCTCAAAGACCCCTTGCGTGGAGTTGGTCAACCGTCCGTAGATGTTGCCCGCATCGCGGAGACCGAAACGGTCGGCTGCGTGTTGCGAGTTGCGGAACACATAGCTCGTCGTCTGGTAGATGGGTACGGCGCGAGCGTCAGTTGCTGGGTCAGGCTGCTCTTGGCCTACATGCAATTGCAATGTCTCGAAATGAAGTTTCTTTTGACTCATGTTGTTCTCCTTTCTTATTATATTAATAATGTGTTATGATTGTCGTTTCTTTTTTCTTTTGTTTTGACGATGCAAAGGTACGGAGTTTTTGGTGAGTAGGAAATAGCATATTCGGGTGATTCTTCATACCATAATCGTGGTATTTCTTGATTTAAGGCAATTTTTGGGGCGAAAAATGCCTATTTTGTGTCGAAAAATACAGTTGATATGGGATAAAACCGTACTTTTGCACCCGAAAAACGATGATTCCCGTAAAAGAGACATCGTTAAAGGATAACAAACATTATTAATTTAAAAAGGTAAAAAGATGAAAAAAGTAATGATGACTTTAGTTGCAGCCGTGATGACCATGGCAGCAAGCGCACAGGTTTATGTTGGTGGTTCCGTAGGTATCGCCAGTGTGAAGAATGGCAATGCAGACGCTGAGACCACTTACAAGATCGTTCCCGAGATTGGTTACAGCTTCAGCGATGAGTTGGCAGTAGGTGTTGCCCTCGGTTATCAGAAGGGTGCATGTTCTTTGCTTGAGAGTAGTTTTGGCCAAGATGTAGATACTAAGGCTTTCATGGTTAGCCCATACGTCCGTTACACTTTCCTTAACACCAAGTATGTGAACGCATTTGTGGATGGTGGTTTGGGTTTTGCCAGCTACAAAGACCTCGGTTCTCAATTCAAGGTTGGCCTGCAACCTGGTGTGGCTATCAACTTCAATGACAAGTTTAGCTTCGTTACCCACTTCGGATTCATTGGTTATGACAGCTTCAACCCCAAGGCTGACGGTATCGACACCAGCAATGCTGTGGGTGTAGACCTCGATGGCAATAACATTACATTCGGTTTGTATTACAACTTCTAATCAGATAGTTTAATTCTTTATAGGCGAGTTGGAATCTCAACAGAGGTTCCAACTTGTTTTCTTTTGTCAATTTTTTATCATGAAATGGGCGCAAATGGCTGCCGTTT
>JAFYZV010000129.1 GCA_017548525.1 Prevotella sp. | reverse complement strand
CGACAAGACACTTTGGCGCGGACATGTGGGCAATGTAGTCGGAAACGGGGAATACGGCAGCTATCTCAACTTCGGACACCTATACATCACCACCACCGATGCCGATGCGGCAACTGACTATCGGCGGTATCTCAACTTGGAAGAGGGATGTGCTGGGGTGGAATATTCATCGGACGGAGTGGATTATAAGCGTGAATATATCGCCTCCTATCCCGACGATGTCGTAGCCATCAGATATCAAGCATCGGAGGCAAGGCATATCAACACCCAACTTATCCTTTATAATGCCAATGGCACAAAACCCACCTACACCCTTGACAATGACAAGGGCGTTGCCGTTTTCAACGGAACGGTGGCACGGACAGGTACCACCATCCCCGAGAGTTTCTATTGCGAAGTGAGGGTATCCACCAAGGGAGGCACCTTGTCAGCTACAGACGAGGGCATCCAAGTCACCGATGCAGACGAGATGTATGTGTACCTACGGGGCGCCACCAACTTCTCCCCCGACAACGACAACTATGTCTTTTCGGCGGCGAAACTGCCTCCCCTTGTGACAAACATCGTCAAGACAGCGGAAGAGAAGGGATATGATGCCATCCGCAATAGCCACGTGGCAGATTACCAAGCCTTGGAGAGACGTTGCCAACTATCCCTAACGGAAACCGAAAACACAACTCCCACATCAAAACTCATATCGGCATTCAAAAGTAGTCCCGCAAGAAACTTACTCTTGGAAGAACTCTATTTCACTTACGGACGCTATCTGCTCATCTCTTCCAGCCGAGGCGTGACACTTCCCGCCAACCTCCAAGGTATCTGGAACAATAGCAACTCGCCCGCTTGGCATAGCGACATCCACTCTAACATTAACGTGCAAATGAACTATTGGCCAGCGGAAGTGACCAACCTCAGTGAGTTGCATACGGTATATACCGACTATATCTATCGGGAAGCTTGTGTCCGCCCGCAATGGAGAAAGAACGCATCGCAAATTGCCGGCCAAACCAAAGGTTGGACACTCACCACAGAAAACAACATCTATGGCTCAGGCTCCAACTGGATGCAAAACTATACCATCGCCAACGCTTGGTATTGTATGCACTTGTGGCAGCATTATCAATTCACGCTCGACACGGAATACCTACGCACGAAAGCCCTGCCCGCCATGGTGTCCTGCTGTGAATATTGGCTTGAACGGCTCGTATTGGCAAAGGATGGCACGTATGAATGTCCCAAAGAATACTCCCCCGAACATGGACCTGGCTCAGAGAATGCCACGGCACACTCACAACAATTGGTTTGGAATCTTTTCAACAACACATTACAAGCTATTGACGTTCTGGGAAGCGATTGTGTGGGTAAGGCCTTCATGGATGACTTGACCCTCAAATTCAGCAAGTTGGACAAGGGCGTTGCCACGGAGATGGTAAATGGTGTCACCTTGTTGCGTGAATGGAAATACACGTCGCAATCCACGGTCAGCAGCTATAACTCCCACCGACACTTATCCCATCTGATGGGACTTTATCCAGGAAGCCAAATATCACAAGACATCGACCCTATAATCTTTACTGCCGCCAAGAACTCATTGAACACCCGAGGGTACGCAGGGACAGGATGGTCATTAGGATGGAAGGTCAACCTCCACGCCCGATGCCATGACGGGGATCGTTGTGAAAGCCTTATCGAGAAGGCATTGACATTGACAGATGTCACTTATAATGACGGTTCTGAACGCGGAGGCATCTATGAGAACCTATGGGATGCACATCCGCCATTCCAGATTGACGGAAACTTTGGCGTGACAGCGGGCATGGCAGAGATGCTCCTGCAAAGCCACCAAGGCAAATTGGAACTGTTACCAGCTCTCCCTGTCAACACTTGGAAGAAAGGAGAGGTAAAAGGTTTGCGGGCTGTGGGTGCATTCACCATCGACATGACGTGGGAAAATGGAAAGGCAACGACTGTCCGTGTCACCTCACACGCTGGTTGTCCCGTCATCATCAAACACACAGACGCATCCTGTTGCTTTGACGTGACGGACGAAAGCGGCAATGTGGTTTCATTTGAGATACTTGGAGACGACGAGATACGTTTTGAGACGGAGGCTGGAAAGACTTACACGCTCACCAACAACGGGCAAACGAACATCCTTCAATGCGACAACATTGAGGAGGGAGATTATTACATCTCCTTTCCCAATGATGGAACCCCTCTCTATTTAAGGCAGATTTCCGCCCGCTCGGGAAACATAGGGTTGTCGGAAAACAAGGAAGAGAAAGGTACGATTTGGACAATTACCCCCTACCCTGCCACGTCTCCCCTAAACGCTTACAACAATTCTGACCTAATTGTTACCACGGGAAACATCTACTACCTCAACAACCGCGAGTACAACTATGGGTTGCGAAACCTCTTCATCCGCACGACAATCGTCAATGCCCAGTCGCTCCATCCCATCTACAAACATCAAATCAACGGTCTCTATGCCATCCGTGCCACCAACATCGACAGCGAACAGAGCAATTATAGCAGTTGGTACGGCATCGATAACGGTAGTGTTTCAGCCAAAGTAGAGAACATTTCGTGTTACTGGCAATTAGAACTCGCACCCACGGATGGCATTTCCACACACCACGCAACTTACTCCACCGCCGACAACCAATACTATTCCATCAGTGGCGCAAGGGCTGGCAACATCTTGAAAAAAGGGGTTTACATCCAACAGCAGCAAAGGGCAGACGGCTCTATGCTCCGCAAAAAGCGAGTCATCAAATAAAGTCTATCACCATTGACAGGTAATCATCTGCCACCAATGAGGATGGCAAGAAATTTGGGCATGGATTTCTTCATGATGCCATATACCAAGAGGCAGATGCAGACATTGGTTGCTACCGTGGCAAAGAAGACGAAGAAAGCCAATGGATCGTTCCAATGGATAGAAAGCTTTGCGTATACATCGAAAAACGCCTGTGAAATGAAAGCGTGGAAAGCGAAGATGAAGAAGGACGTGGATTGAAGATTAAGAATCGTAGTACATTTATCTTTCCACACACATGCCACCGAGAGTACCAGCAGGACGTATGTCGTGCAATATAAAATGCTGAGTTCTGGAACGAATTGCATGGCAAACCATAGGGCAATCCAACAAAGAGCCAACATCCAAGGATGGGCAAGCACACCCCATAACCTTTTATGGAGACGGAAATACGCTCCCATGACAAAGAAAAAGAATGCATCCATCTTGATTCCCGCATACTCCCGATATGGATAAATGACCAACAAGACTCCCAACAACACCACAAATAGCCACCCCAAACGTTTCACTCCCAACCAAAGAAGGGGTGAAAGAAGAACGGAAACCATGAGGCACTGAACAAACCAAAACTGCATCATTAAGGGACCATGAAAGTCAGATGGTATCCCCGTGACCAATTGCTTGTCCCAAAACACCAATAGGTAGTCGTACCAATGGAAATCCATGATGGACTTTCTCAATAATGGCATGAAACCAGTAAGTATCTGACAAAGACAAACGGCAACGAAAGTCATGCCATTCCATAGCAGATAAGGTATCAATAGCGACTTACAACGTTTACGCAATTTCGTTGCATACAAGGCTCTATCAAAGCGACATTCCTTAAAGAAATAAAAGCCAGCGATGAAAAAGAACACGTCAAGGACAGGAAAGCAGATGTCGTTTTTGAACACATAGATGAAAGAACCGAATATGGGCAGAGTCCCTGTTATGGGACAAGCAATGCGAAGGTCAGTATGTATGCATACGATTCCCACCATCAAAGGGAATCGCAATAAGGCTACAGCTTGATTGATCGCATTCTCATTCATCTCTCCATCCACATTTTCCGTTCACCCTCATCCATCAGTTCAATGGCATAACGCAAGGTGGTGCGTGACATCTCATGCACATGCTGGCGCAGGAAATCCCGCAACAAGTCCATGCTGACACGCTTTCCCATCTCTCGCAACATCCATCCCACCGCCTTGTGCATCAAGTCGTGTGGATGATGGAGATGCCTCTCCGCATAGCGTAGACAATAAGAAGGCTCGCCTTGTTGTGATGTTTTCCACGTGCAGACCATGCTCATCCGTTGCAGCCAAAGATCCGAACTATCGGCAAGACCGTCAAGAATCTTGAGCTTATAATCTTGATGTAATCCCACATCCTTTCCGCCAAGGAAAGTAGGAAGCAACAACCAATGTCCCAGAATCTTAGGTACAGACAAGTCCACCAAATCCCAATTGTTGGCTCGTTTCGCATATTCTAAATACAGGGTAACAATCTCATCCCGATGGCGAATAGCTTTCTCATCATTCTCCAACTGTTTCTTGGCTTGTTTCTCAAACTTATCCACCAATATCAAGAAACCGCACAAACGCACTTCATGCCAACGATTCATTAGTAATTCTGGTATTTCGTCAAGTGGAAGGTTTTTCGCAACCTCATTTACCACCACTCGCGTTTGTGGAACTTTCAATCCCAAGAATTTGTCGCCATATCCATATTCACCTATGGAGGTCTTAAAGAATCGCATCAAATTCTTTTGTTGTTCTTCATCGCATTGCGACTCCATATACAGGATAATTTCTTGAGCAGTGTTCATCGTGGGTGCAAATTATAGTTTACGACATTCAAGATAAAGACAGACAGAAAATAACATTTCCATGAAAACCATTATCGCTGCCAACACATAAGGTGGTGAAAGATGCCCTATTACCAACGAAAGAATTGGGATAACAATAGATAGAATAAAATAACTCTTTGATGAATACAACCAACTAAACGGCATGAGATGTGCTCCGAAAATCATGGTATAAACCATCAACATCTTCTCGGGAACAGCACTAAACACCCACATAGCAATCAAAATATAAAGAATTTGATTGACAGAAAACAGTATACCAGCTTTCATCAAAGGATTGTCTTTGTTTTGGAAGTCAATGTTGAGCAATTTTGAAAACATCCAAGCGAGAGGGAACAAAAATGCAGCACCGCAAAAAGTAAACATATTCTTTTGCTCAATGTTCATTGGGGACAAATGAACACACAAAATAATACCCCAAATAAAAACAGACGAAAGGATAAAATGCAATCCTTTCTTTTGTTTGACCGAACAATCTTTAATTAATTCTTCTAATTCCATCAGCTACATAATAAATGATGACTACTAAATATGTTGTGGCGACAAAGTTACGAAAAAACAAGCGCATTCCAAACCTTTTTTATATCTTTCCTCTATAAATAGTGAACAAATTGCCCCGCATAAGTAACTAAATACGCATCATTTACAGGCATAGAGACATGCCACCCCAAACACGGCCTTGCGAGCAAGGCCGTGTTGGCATAAATGGTACTTTCCTCTTCG
>JAFYZV010000128.1 GCA_017548525.1 Prevotella sp. | reverse complement strand
TCTCCCTCGACCATCCTTACAACGTTGCAAGGTTACTATGGCGGACTTTATGCTTCGAACTTCAACGCATACGGCAAGTTGTTCCGCGTGATGATTCAAGCATCACCCGAAACCCGTATGACTGATGAGTCGCTGAATAGTGTCTATGTACGCACGCCGAATGGCATGTCTCCCATCAAGGAGTTCTGCTCAGTTGACCGTGTTTACGGTCCGACAAACATCACTCGTTTTAACCTGTTTACCTCCATCACCGTAACCGCTACGGTGGCTGATGGATATTCCACAGGTGAGGCTATCAAGGCTGTTGAGGAAGTGGCACGTGAGCAATTGCCCACTGGCTACACTTACGACTATCAGGGTCTGACACGTCAGGAGGCTGCGTCGAGTAATTCCACGGCATTGATTTTCGTCCTTTGCTTCATCTTTATATATTTGATTTTGTCGGCACAGTATGAGAGTTACATCTTGCCGTTGGCGGTTGTCCTCTCCGTACCGTTTGGTTTGGCGGGCGCATTCCTATTTACCCAATTGTTTGGTCATTCCAACGACATCTATATGCAGATTTCATTGATTATGTTGATAGGTTTGTTGGCAAAGAATGCCATCTTGATTGTGCAGTTCGCCTTGGAGCGTCGCGAGTTGGGTATGGCTATCTCATGGTCAGCCGTATTGGGAGCCGCCGCCCGTTTGCGTCCTATCTTGATGACTTCGTTGGCAATGGTCATTGGTTTGTTGCCGATGATGTTTGCCACGGGTGTAGGTAAGAATGGCAACCAAACGCTGGGTGCCGCTGCTGTGGGTGGTATGCTTATCGGTACGTTGTGTCAGATTATGGTCGTTCCGACGCTGTTTGTCATCTTCCAATCATTGCAGGAGAAGTTCAGGCCAATGGTGTTTGAGAATGAGATGAATGAGGAGGCGGCAGCCGAATTAGACCAATATGCACACGGTGTACGCGAAGATTATATTGTGGAGGAGTAGAATATGAGAAAGATTAATATATTGATAATAGGTCTTGCAGCCGTCATGATGACGGGGTGCAAGACCCTCTATGGAACGTATGAACGTCCAGATGTCAATACCAAAGGGGTTTATCGCGACCCCGTATCGACGACGGACACGTTGGCGGTCAACGACACTACCTCGTTTGGTAACATGCCCTGGCGGGAAGTGTTCACCGACCCACAGTTGCAAACCCTTATTGACAAGGCTCTTGCCAACAATGCCGACTTGCTTAATGCCGCCCTCAACGTGAAGATGGTGGAGGAGCAATTGAGGGTTGCCAAGCTCGCTTTCTTGCCTTCTGTGGCTATCTCGCCTCAAGGGACATTGTCTTCTTTCGATGGTGCTCCTGTCACCAAAGCATATACGCTGCCTGTTTCCGCATCGTGGAACGTTGACCTTTTCGGCAACTTGCTCAATGCCAAGCGCAGCGTACAGATGCAATTGCTGGCAATGAAAGATTACCAGACGGTAGTCCAGTGTAATATCATATCGGGTGTTGCCAATCTCTATTACACCTTATTAATGCTTGACCGTCAGATGGAGATTGTCGATGAGATGACTGACCTCACCAAGCAAACTTGGGATCGCATGAAGTTGCTCAAGGAAACTCGCGCTGGCTATCGCTCTACTGCCGTGCAAAGTGCCGAGGCAAGCTACCTCTCCGTGCAGGCACAGGCTGTGGACTTGAAACGGCAAATCCGTGAGATAGAAAACTCCTTGACGCTGTTGATGGGTGAGCCTGCTCATGGTATTGTACGTGGTAAGATGGAAGACCAGAAGTTCCCCTCGTATTTGAGTACGGGCGTGGGCATCCAACTGCTTAACAACCGTGCCGATGTCCATGCAGCAGAGCTATCGTTGGCACAATGTTTCTATGACATCAATGTTGCCCGCAGCCGCTTTTATCCTAATATCACCATTACGGGAACGGGTGCGTTTACCAATAACAACGGCTTGGTCAACCCAGGGAAGATTCTCCTCTCTGCCGTGGGAAGCCTTGTGCAGCCTGTGTTCCAGCATGGGCAAATCGTGGCAGGGTTGAAAGTTGCGAAGATGCAATATGAACAGGCTTATAACACGTGGCAGAACGCCATCCTCAAAGCAGGCAATGAGGTGTCGAATGCGCTGGTGCTGTATAATTCAAGTCAGGAGAAGAGCCTTATTGAGGCAAAACAAATAGAGGTACTCCGACAAAACGTGGAAGACACCAAGGCATCTTACGGCTTGAATGCTACTACCTACCTTGAGATAATCTCGGCGCAGTCGAGCTTGCTCAATGCAGAGATTTCCAAGGTTTCCGATGACTTCTATAGGCTACAGGCCGTCGTGAATCTTTACCAAGCCCTCGGAGGAGGGGGCAAGTGATAACTCCTAATTCAAACATCATGAGCGAAATTAGTCCAAGAGCAGAAATATCGCCAAAAGCAAAGATAGGCAACAATTGCAAAATATTTCCATTCGTCTATATCGAGGATGACGTGGTGATAGGCGACAATTGTATCATCTTCCCCTTCGTGAGCATCCTCAATGGCACACGCATGGGGGCTCGAAATAAGGTACACCAAGGTTCCGTGCTTGCCGCCTTGCCACAGGATTTCAACTTCCGTGGTGAGAAGAGTGAGCTGGTTATTGGTGACAATAATGTCATTCGCGAGAACGTAGTCATCAACCGTGCCACGCATAGTGGATGTCAAACGGTAATTGGCAATGATAACTTCCTCATGGAGGGAGCCCACATCAGCCATGACACGAAGGTTGCCGACCGTTGCGTGTTTGGCTATGGAACGAAGATTGCGGGTGACTGTGAAATTGGTAATGGTGTCATCTTCTCGTCAAGTGTCATCGAGAATGCCAAGACGAGAGTGGGAGATGGTGCCATGATTCAAGCGGGTACAACTTTCTCGAAAGATGTGCCACCGTATATCATCGCTGGTGGGAAACCCGTCGGATATATGGGACCCAATAATACGATGATGACAACATACGGTGTTACCGACAAGATTCAAAAACACATCGCCAATGCCTACCGCTTGGTGTTTAATGGGCAGATTAGCGTCTTTGATGCCATCTTGCAAATCAAAGACCAAGTGCCAGACAGCCCAGAGATTCGCAACATCGTGAGTTTCCTTGAATCCACAAAGGCTGGCATTATTTCCAAGATATAATGAAAACATGGTTCAAAGTTGCCCAAAACCAACTTTGAACCATGTTTTTTCTTTTGTCTGTCTTGATAATCAAATACACTTAATACGATGCCATACAAGGTATGCCATTGGCTAATACCCTGTCCCTAATGCCGTCAAGCTCCTCGTGTGTGGCTTTCCGCAGATGATGGTCGGGAGTGTTGCGGTCGATGGTGTAGACCATTACCTGTTGTGGACAGATATCCTTGAGGGCTTCCATCCATGGGATGACATATTCGTCGCCCGTGTTGTCCACGCCCTCGCCTTTCATGAACATCGTCTGAATGATGACGTGTCCTTGGAATGCCTTAAGGTGTCGGATGACATCTGCAACATCGTAATGCTTGGATGTAGGTCTATCCACATTATTTATATAGATAGGGTCTACGGTGTCAAGTTTCTGAATATTGTTATCTACCTTTAGTAATGCGTCGAACACCTCCTTGTGGTGGATCATCGTAGCATTGCTCAATACGCTTACCTTGGCATCTGGGCAATACTTGTCACGGAGCAAGATGGTATCGTCAATGATGGCGGCGAAGTCGGGATGTGCCGTTGGCTCGCCATTGCCCGCGAAAGTCAAAACGTCGGGTAATCGCCCTTCGCCAACCATGGTGATGAGTTGTGCCTCCAACGCCGATGCTACCTCTTCACGAGTCGGACGTGGCAGGGTGGGGCGGAAGTCCTTGTTGAACCCACACTCACAATAGATGCAATCAAAGGTACACACCTTGCCGTCAGCTGGCATGAGGTTAATTCCCAATGAAATTCCCAACCTACGACTATGCACAGGGCCGAAGATGGGAGAGGGGTATGTTTGGTATTCGCTCATTGTTGGTCTATGAATGCGTTGATGAGTTCGGTGTGGTGTCCAGGCAAGATAATGTGATGGTTGCCGATGGGGTTTTGGAGGAAATAGTTGGCGACGGTAGCGTCTTCCAATTGTATCACCTGTTGGGTACGACATAGGTCGGGCTGCGCTTGGTTGCGTACAAGGTTTCCTTGTGCGACGAAATGGCGCGAGAGGTCGCCCGACACCTTGAATATCGTGACGGCTCCTTCCTTCATATATCCCCTGATGCCCACGCCGATGCCTGACTCAAAATGGGTGTCAAATTCATATCTCTCCACCATGTTAAGAGGGATGGTGCAATGGGCAAACAACAGTTCGCCCGTTTCGGGGTCAATGGTAGAGGGATTGGCTTGGAATCCTGTCATGCCCACCAACGATTGTGCTATCTTCATCGTGAGCATCGTGGGAACGTCTCCTTCACATCCAGCCACAATCCCTTCGGCATTTAGTTTTGCCAAAGCCAAACATCCCGTGTTGTGAACAGAAGTCAGAAGGTCAAAGCATCGAATGGTGAACCCTTGTAAATGGTGTTTTTCGACAATCGTTTTCAGAGCCTCGTAGATCTGGTTGGCAACAGGCAAAGCTCTTTTGATATTCTCCTCTGTGTGGCTTTCATCCACTTCTCGTAAGGGTGTGGCTGCTAAAACATCCAACAACTCTTGCATCGGAATGTCGATGAGGTTGATTCCCAAGGCATCTTTCACCCGTTCTGGGTCAACATGGCTGGCAATGAGCCAGTCAGAAGGCTTGCCGATGATGCCAAGACGACAACCATCGAGTTCGCGACGAGCCTTACCTACCTTGGCAAGGGTATCAATCCGTTTAGCGATAAAGTCGGCTTTACCATGGATAATCTCGCCCTTGATGCCCTGTTGGCGTAGGAAAGAGAGAATTTCGAGCGAAGCGGCAAGTGAGTTGCTTTTGCCAGAAGTCAATAGGTAGAAGGGGCGTGAAGACTTCTTTCTTAATTCGGGTAGCATACTTTTGAATAATCCTTCCGTGCCACCTGTACGTACATAAATGATGTCAATGGCATGGCTACCATATTCCGCGAAGTCATTTCCCATGAACAAATATGGGTCTTCGCCCAACCATTCTATCTTGGAAGCCTGTCGCAAGGTCTTCAAGAAATCCCATGTGGCGGTTGCAATAGCCTTCTCGTTGTGCAGTTCTGATGTCAATGTGTATATGGCCATAGTTTTGTTGGTTTAGGTTTTGTCTATTATTGGAAGAGGTTATCCAACGTGGTGTAGAAGTCATCGCTCTCACCTATGAACGTCTGGACGAGCGTCCCGTCGGGAGCGATGATGACTTTGGTGGGGAATCCTTGGATATTGTAAGTTTCCATCAGCGGGGAGTCATCGGGCATATAGACATGTAGCCAAGGCAATTGCTGGGTGTTGACGGTTTCTTTCCAACTCTCTTGGGAGTCGCGACAATCAATCCCAACAATCTCAAATTTATCGTTGTATTTGGCGTAATACTCTTTCATCTTGGGGAATCCTCTCACACACCAGATACACCAAGAGCCCCAGAAGTCAAGCACTACATACTTGCCGCGAAGGGAGGAGAGTTTGAAAGGCTTGCCACCGATGTCATTGAGTGTGAAGTCGGGGGCAAATTCTTTTCCCGAATCGTTGGTTGGGCTTTCCGCCATCGTTTCTTCCCCGCCATTCCCTTGGGTTTCCACGGCGGCTTGCGCTTCGTTTCTTTTTCCTTGTTGTGAGCATGAAAGAATGGCTAATGATACCATCACAAACACCATGCACCATTGTAATTTTCTCATCATGTAAAGATTTTAGTTATAGATTTTGCCACAAAAATAGCAAATATTTGGAAATCATCAAAAGCAATGTAAATATTTTTGCATACCTTTGCATCCGATTAACAAACAACTATTTTTGTATTATGGTAAAAATCACATTCCCAGACGGCTCTGTTCGCTCGTATGAGCAGGGCGTGACTGGTTTTCAAATCGCCGAGAGCATCTCACCAGCTCTCGCACGCAACGTTGTATCTTGCGCCGTCAATGGTGAGACAGTAGAACTCAACCGACCCATCAACGAGGATGCCACCATCGCTTTGTTCAAGTTTGACGATGATGAGGGCAAGCACACATTCTGGCATACTAGTGCCCACTTGCTTGCCGAGGCATTACAGGAGTTATATCCCGGTATCCAGTTCGGCTTTGGTCCTGCCGTGGAAAACGGCTTTTTCTATGACGTATTGCTGAAGGATGGCGAGATGGTCAAAGAGAGTGACTTCCCCATGATTGAGCAGAAGATGTTGGAGTTGGCACGGAAGGACGAACCCGTCGTGCGCCGCGAGGTATCAAAGGCAGATGCCTTGAAGGAGTTTGCCGCCGATGGCCAGACCTATAAATGTGAGCATATCGAGGAGGATTTGGAGGATGGCAGCATTTCCACATATACCCAAGGAGCATTTACCGACCTCTGTCGTGGGCCGCACCTTGTCTCTACGGGACTCATCAAGGCGGTGAAACTCACGAGCGTGGCGGGTGCTTTCTGGCGCGGCGATGCCGACCGTCAGCAGATGCAACGTCTCTATGGTGTCTCTTTCCCCAAGAAGAAGATGCTTGACGAATATCTCGTGATGCTCGAAGAGGCAAAGAAACGCGACCATAGGAAGATTGGCAAGGAGATGGAACTCTTCATGTTTAGCGACCGAGTGGGGAAGGGACTTCCTATCTGGTTGCCAAAAGGCACCGACCTGCGCCTCCGTCTTCAGGAGATGCTCCGTAAGATTCAGAAGAATTTCGGCTACCAAGAGGTGATTACTCCGCATATTGGCGGCAAGAATCTCTATGTCACCAGCGGACACTATGCCCACTATAGCAAGGATGCCTTCCGCCCCATCACCACGCCGGAGGAGGGAGAAGAGTACATGTTGAAGCCGATGAACTGCCCGCACCATTGCGAAATCTTCGCCTCAAAGCCGCGTTCCTATAAAGACCTGCCGCTCCGCATCGCCGAGTTTGGCACGGTATATCGCTATGAGAAGAGCGGTGAGTTGCATGGATTGACCCGTGTACGCTCGTTCACGCAAGATGATGCCCACATCTTCTGCCGTGCCGAACAGGTGAAAGGCGAGTTCCTGCGCGTGATGGATATTATCCAAGCCGTATTCTCCATCTTCCATTTTGACAACGTGGAGGCACAGATCTCGCTCCGCGACCCGAAGGACAAGGTGAAGTACATCGGCTCCGACGAGGTATGGGCAGAGAGTGAGAAGGCAATTATCGACGCATGTAAGGAGAAAGGACTTAACGCCAAGGTCGAATTAGGCGAGGCTGCGTTCTATGGACCCAAGTTGGATTTCATGGTGAAAGATGCTATCGGTCGCCGTTGGCAACTTGGTACCATCCAAGTTGACTATAACTTGCCGCAACGTTTCCAATTGGAATACACCGCCGAAGACAACAGCAAGCAGACACCTGTCATGGTGCACCGTGCGCCTTTCGGCTCGATGGAGCGGTTCATGGCGGTACTTATCGAGCATACCGCTGGGCATTTCCCACTTTGGTTGACACCCGAGCAGGTCGCCATTCTCCCCATTTCGGAGAAGTACAACGACTACGCCAATGAGGTTGCCAACTATCTAAGCGCAAGGGGAGTACGTGCCAGCGTCGATGACCGCAATGAGAAGATTGGCCGCAAGATTCGTGACAACGAGTTGAAGCGTGTGCCATACATGGTTATCGTGGGAGAGAAGGAAGCCGCTGAAGGTCTCGTCTCCATGCGTAAGCAGGGTGGGGGCGAGCAAGCCACCATGCCGATGGCAGACTTTGCCGCCCGTATCAACGAGGAAGTGGCAGAGATGTTGAAGGCAACCAACCTCAAACCGCAAGATTAACATATACCAGTTTCAACAATCCTAACGCATAGGGAAATCCTTTGTGTTAGGATTGTTTTTTATTTGAGATATAACGAGGTTGCGCCATTATATCATTTAAGTTTGGTATATGCCACAAATACCATTCGTATATGCCGCATATATCAAACGTATTTGCGGCATATATGAAAAGCGAATGATTGAGTATATTGGTTTCAATAGTATATTTTTTTTTGCTTTTTTCAATCATTATTGGGAAATTATGTTTATCTTTGCCATTGGATATAATTTTTCAAGTATGCCACAAATTAGTTTCTTTTACGGAATCTATATCTGGATGAACTTTTCTGATCATCAGCCACCACACTTCCATGCTTGGTATGGTGACTATAAAGTCATAGTGAACATAAAAGATGGAATCGTGAAAGGAGAGATGCCAGGAAGGGCACTGCGTATGATTTTGGAGTGGTTAGAAGACCATCGTGCTGAATTGATGAATAATTGGGATAAGGCACAGAATGGTGAACCTCTTGACAAGATAGATCCTCTTCGTTAAGAAAATCTAAATAAGAATATTTGGCTTTCGATGTGAATAAAAGGCAGAATGGATAATTGACTCTAATATATTGAAGCAATGTTTATAGAAATAATAGAAGCAAAATACATTGATGGCTACAGATTGCTGTTGCTCTTCAACAACGGGGAGAGAAGAATTGTAGATTTAAGCAATTCTTTGAAAGGAACGGTATATGCCCCCTTGAAGGATATTAACTATTTCAAACGTTTCTCCATCAAGTTCAATACCGTTGAATGGGAGAATGGTGCCGACTTTGCTCCTGAATTTCTCTTTGAGATGGGTTCGGCCGCTTGATTCGAAACTTTAAAGAATAATGTGTAACCATTTAAATTTTTGAGAAGTGCCTATGGGCTGAGATAATAAATAAGGATATAAGACAGAACGTCCACTTTTGATCTTGCTATCCGATAATTGGGGAATTAGAAGAATTTGTCAAGAACTGAAGTAGATAGTTCACGCCGAATGGCGTGGGCATTTACTCGTTTAAGACAAATAGGTTATCCCCAATACCTCGGAAGCGTAGACGAAATAAATTGTCCACGTTTTCTTTTTGTGTATACTTAATAGAAATAACATTATATAATTTTGAATATATGATTTTAGTGTTAAATAATCAATTATTTTAAAAAAAGAGTAATTATGAAAAGTATTATTAAAAACGTAGTGTTAGCTACAATCTTGGTTTCATCTTTTTCTTCTTGTGCAACGATTGTTGCTGGTGGCAGTCCCAAAATTACCATTGATGGAGATACAAAAGAGCCAATCACAATTATCACCGAGAAGCAGACCTATCCCAATGTACAGTTGCCGTATACCGTCCAAGTGAATCGTCATCATATCGATGGGCAGCGTATACAGGTTCAATCTGAAAAGAATTCCTATCGTGATGTTGTTCTTGAAAAGAAAGTCAACAGCTGGACATGGGGCAATATTTTATTAGGTGGCTTGATAGGTTGGTCTGTTGACCTTATCACGAATTGTGTGGCAAAACCATCCAAACCTACTTATTTTATAGAAAAGAAATCTAACGAATAAAAGGTTTCTGATTGTAGTTTTGTGTTTTATGAGGGTGTGTCTATTTTGTCACATCCTCATAGCTTTAGTTTATCAATAGTCTAAGAAGATGATGTCTATATATGTTGATGTGGAAAAATACAAGGGTTGAGAAAAATATTTACTAAAATTTTTGTCTTTTCATTGGAAATCAGTAAATTTGCACCCGTTTAATGAAATAGTGACTTAGAAAGGCTGAATGAAAAATGACAAAATGAAGAACCAATACCGCGTGAATGAGCAGATTCATGCGCGTGAAGTACGTGTGGTAGGTGAAAGCGGGTCGATGGTGTTGCCCATCCGCCAAGCTCTTGACATGGCGCAGGAGCAGGGTGTAGACCTTGTGGAAATATCGCCCAATGCCCAGCCTCCCGTTTGTCGTCTCATCGACTATTCTAAGTTTATATACCAGCAGAAGAAGCACCAGAAGGAGATGAAAGCCAAGCAGGTGAAAGTGGAGGTTAAGGAGATCCGTTTCGGACCGCAGACCGACGAACACGATTACCAGTTCAAGCTGAAACATGCCATCGAGTTCCTTGAGGAAGGCAACAAGGTGCGTGCATACGTCTTCTTCCGTGGTCGCTCCATTTTGTTCAAGGAGCAGGGCGAGGTGTTGCTCTTGCGTTTTGCCAACGACTTGGAAGAGTATGGCAAGGTAGAGCAGTTGCCGAAGTTAGAGGGCAAGAAGATGTTTCTCTATGTAGCCCCAAAGAAGGCTGGTGTCGCCAAGAAGAGCCAGCAGAAGATGGATCGCGAGAAGCGCATGGCTGAGGCAAAGGAGGTCATGAAGGCCGAACAAGAGGTAAGACAGGTGGACAATGGCTTGTTTGCCAACGCCAAGGGAGGCGATGATGTCCTCAGCAAGCTTCGTGCCATTGGCCAGGAGGGCGACGAATAAGATAAGAAGATGAGGTGCGTAACGCCAGGTATATGCGTTGCCACCGTTTAATAAATAACAATTTAAATTCAAAAAAAATGCCAAAAGTAAAGACAAATTCCGGTGCGAAAAAGAGATTTCGCATTACGGGGAGTGGAAAGATTAAAAGGAATCATGCTTTCCACAGCCACATTCTGACGAAGAAGACGAAGAAACAGAAGAGAAACTTGTGTCACGACACCGTCGTTGACCGTAGCAACATGAAGCAGGTA
>JAFYZV010000015.1 GCA_017548525.1 Prevotella sp. | reverse complement strand
GAAAATGTGAACCTATCAAAGTTGCAAAGTTGCAAAGTTGCAAAGTTGCATTTTGATGGTTTACTAATGGTAAATATGGTGTTTACGACTCGCAAATATGGTGTTTACAGGGCGTAAATATGGTGTTTGTGTTTTTTAACACGGACACTCCCGTTTTTTACAGATTTTCACGCCTTACGAAAGCCCTATTTTTGGTAGTTGGGGAAAATAGCAGTAACTTTGCGTAGGAAAAAGGAAAGGCCTCTCCTCCAGAATTAACAGTTTATTATTAACAACACAAACACTAAACTATGCTGAAGTACAAACTTTATCAAGACACGCGCGGGCGCACTACGTGCGGAAACGCGGTTCCGCCCCTACAAGCCCGCTGAAAATGAAAGATGAAAGATGAAAAATGAAAAATGAAAGATGCAGAAAGGGGGCGCACTACGTGCGGAAATTATCCAAAATGGGAGTCAAAATTATATCAAAATGAATCAAGGATTGGGATTTTGTCCAAATCATGCCCTATATTTTGTTCAAATTTTGCATTCATTTTGTTCAAATTCTCGTCAAAGGCGATATATAAGGGCGCACTACGTGCGGAAATTATCCAAAATTGGAGTCAAAAATATATCAAAATGAATAAAGGATTGGTATTTTGTCCAGATCATGCCCTATATTTTGTTCAAATTTTGCATTAATTTTGTTCAATTTCTCGCCAAAGGCGATATATAAGAGCGCACCACGCTCGGAGTGACCTCTTGCTTGGGGTAACATTCTTGCCAGTTGACTCTTATTGGATAAGCACATTAAAAAGCTACATACGACACGAAAGGCTTTCTGTAGCTTTATTGGATGGAAACAGTTGGCATATTTCTGCATCGTGTGCTGTTGGTAGAGATGGAGGGGTTAATTGTTGATTATCCACTCGGTTTCTTGCTTGAAGATGAGTTCGGGTGTGATTTTCTGTGCTTCCTTTTTCGTCAGTTGTTTACTCCAAGGTGTGCGGTTGGCGATATTGGCACCCTCGCCCGTGTTTCCATATTCGAGATAGCGTGCTGTCGTCTCGTTTTCTTTCTTGCCCCAATTGTGCCAACCCTCGGGGCGGATATGGTTGCCGAGTTCACAATATATAAATAATGTGTAGGCGTATGGTCTCCACGGGCGACCCAAATAGACTTTGTTCACACCTTCGTCGGCAATGAGTCGGCATTTGTTGAATACGTAGCCGTAGGGTTGGTCGATAGGGGTTGATGCCGCCGTCACGTAAGAATTGGTCTTACTCTTGATGGTGCAGCCTTCAAACCATGCCGTAGACGGACCGAAGATGAAGTCTGTCGTACCCTCAATATAGCAGTCCTTGAAATAGAGGCGTGTGCCAGCAACACCCGTATACACGGTGTCTTGATGCCCCAAAAAGCGACAATTGATGAATTTCAGGCGGTCACCCTCGGTATGGAGTGCCACGGCTTGTCCCAATCGGGCAGAGTTGTTCTCGATGGTGATATTCTTCAGGGTGATGTCGCTACCTTCGATTTTCAAAGTGTATGTGCGAAAGGTACCCATGGGCTTGTCTGTCCCGGGGATTTTCACGTTGGCATGGTCATCGTATGTGATGATGGTGTTATCTCGATTCTCGCCGCAGATCTCGATGTTGGTGAGCCAAGAGGGGATGATCAGTTTTTCCTTGTATGTTCCCTTCTTAACGAAAATCACCTTGTGATAATCCATGAAAGCACGGCACACCTCGATGGCATCATCCACGTTGCGAAATTCCGCCGTTCCGTCTCTTGCCACAAAGAGGGTGTCAGGATTGTCGTACTTGTTGGCTGCCACGGCAGCGTTTGCCGTCCAAACGGCAAGCAATAGTAGAGTAGTGAGTTTGTTCATGATGTTATTAAATGATTTGTTGCACTTCCTTTACGTCCTTGATTTTCTTGATTTTGTTGATGATGTTCTTCACTTCGACGCGGTCATGGATGCGGACTTCCACCGTACCCTCGAAGATTCCGTCATCGCTTGTGATGGTAATCTTGCGGATGTAGATATCCATCTGGTCGGTGAGCACATCTGCCAAGTCGTGCAAGATGCCCTTGCGGTCGATGCCACGAATCTCAATGGTGGCATCGAAGAATAGCTGTTGGTGCATTTCCCATTTGGCATCGAGGATGCGATTGCCGTAGCTTGACTTCAGCTTGTTGGCAACGGGGCAGTTTCGCTTGTGCAGCACCACGTGGTTCTTGTTGTCGATAAAGCCCAGGATGTCATCGCCAGGGATGGGGTGGCAACAGTTCTGATGTACGTACATGCCAATGGTCTCCTCGGTGATGATGCAGGGTATCTTCTTGTTGAAGTCCTTCCCAACGGTGAGAAGTCCACGTCCCACGGGAATGACCTTGTCTTTTTTCTTCTCGCCCTTGGCGAAAGGCACATATTTCAGCCATCCTTTCTTTTTGTCCTTGTCGAGGATTTCGTCCAAGTCATTATCGTTTAGCACGATGGTTTTCTTGCCAAGGGCGAACAAGAAGTTCTCGTGCTTTTGGATTTCATGGTAGTCGCATAACTTGTCAAGGATGGGCGTGGTCAGTTCAAGACCGTTTGCCTTCAACCATTCGTTGAGGATGTTCTCGCCCTCTTTCTGAATCTCGCGGCTCTCCTTGCGCAGAATGGCTTGTATCTTGCTCCTTGCCTTGGCGGTAAATACGAAGTCGAGCCAAGAGGCATGTACATGTTGCGACTTGCTGGTGAGGATTTCCACTTGGTCGCCGCTTTGCAACTTATGGCTTAACGGCACCAGTTTGTGGTTGACTTTCGCCCCGATGCAGTGGCTACCGATGAAGGTGTGGATTTGGAAAGCGAAGTCGAGGGCGGTGCATCCTGCTGGCATCGTTTTGATTTCACCCTTGGGCGTGAACACGAAAATCTCGCTTGCGAAGAGGTTGAGCTTGATGGAATCGAGAAAGTCCATAGAGTCGGGCTGTGGGTCATCAAGGATTTCCTTGATGGTGCTTATCCAGTTGTTGAGTTCGCCATCCTCTTCGGACATCTCAGGCTCTTCGCCATTTTCTCCCTCCTTGTATTTCCAGTGGGCGGCAAAGCCTTGCTCGGCAACCTCATCCATGTGGTCGCTACGGATTTGCACCTCAATCCAACTGCCTTGTTTTGACATGAGCGTGACATGCAAAGCCTTGTAACCGTTGGTCTTGGGATTGTTCAGCCAGTCGCGGAATCGTTGGGGGTGTGACCGATATATCTTGGTCAATGCCACATAGATGTCGAAACATTCTTGGATTTCCTTTTCCCTGTTGTTTGGCGTAAAGATGATGCGCACGGCAAGAATGTCATAGATTTCGTTAAATGTGACATGCTTGTTTTGCATCTTCTGCCAGATGGAGTAGGGACTTTTCACGCGAGCCTTGATCTCGTAAGATACTCCCATCTTGTCCAATTGTTCCCTGATGGGTTGTGTGAAGTCGTCAAACAGCTTGTCACGTCCCTCCTTGGTATATTGTAGGTTGTTGCTGATGCTTTCATATTCATCGGGATGCTCAAACTTGAAACTGAGGTTTTCGAGTTCGGTTTTGATCTTGTTTAGTCCCAGACGATTGGCAAGAGGGGCATAGATATATAACGTTTCGCCCGCAATCTTATATTGTTTGTTATGGGGTTGCGAATCGAGGGTTCGCATGTTGTGCAGTCTGTCGCAAATCTTGATGAGGATAACGCGGATGTCATCGCTCATGGTAAGCAACAACTTCTTGAAGTTCTCTGTCTGCTTGGATGCCTGGTCGCCGAAGATTCCCCCGCTAATCTTGGTCAACCCATCGACAATCTGGGCAATCTTGTTGCCAAAGATATTGGCAATGTCCTCAACGGTATAGTCAGTATCTTCCACAACGTCGTGTAAGAGGGCGGAGCAGATGCTTGTGGAACCCAGCCCCATTTCACCACAAGCGATTTGTGCCACGGCGATGGGGTGCATGATATAAGGCTCGCCAGACAACCGTTTCACTCCTTTGTGTGCTTGTCGGGCGAAGTTAAATGCTTTGGTGATGAGGTCAACTTTCTTACGGTGGCGTGAATTGAGATAGGTATCCAACAGATGTTGGAAGGCATCGTCCACTAATTGTTCTTCTTTGGTCTCCTTGACCTTGGTCATATCGTCTTGGTCAGGCATAAGTTTTCCTCCTAAATGTTTAGTTTGTGTTTACTTTACTCTTATCTTATTTCCTTTCTTGATAGTAGTGCCTTTCATCTTGTTCAGTTTTTTCAAATTGTTGACCGTGGTGCCGTTGCGTTTGGCGATGGATGACAACGTGTCTCCCTTTCGCACGGTCACGTCCTTGCTCTTGCTCTTGCTGCTTTTGCGGCTGCTCTTTTTACTGCTTTTCGATGAAGAGGAATGTCTGCTTGAGTGTCTGCTGCTATAGCTCCTATTAGATGTATAGCTTCTGGTATATGTCCTTGGTGCGGGTGCTTCGTCCCGCACTTCCACAATATGTCTTCTGCTTAGTAGTTCGCTGGCGTTATAGGCATAGATGGAATCTGCATTGTCGATAAAAGCGTCAATGTATTTCGTAGGTAGGCGCAATGCTGATAGCTTACTGTTTCCGTTGACGATGTTTTGCCTGTATTGGGGATTTAATTCCACGACTTGGTCGATGTCGATGCCTAAAACATGAGAGATTTGTTCCATGTGAACATCCCTGTCGAGCATGATGGTGTCGGTCTTTTCAGGTAGGGTGGCACGTATGGGACAGATGTTGTGGTCGCAATAGTAGTTCATCATGTAATTCACGGCAATGAACGATGGCACGTAGCCGCGTGTCTCACGGGGCAGATAGGGATAGATTTGCCAGTAGTCGCGCTCACCATTGGCGCGGTGAATAGCTTTCTTGATGTTTTCTGGACCGCAATTGTAGGCGGCAATGACCAAGTTCCAATCGCCAAAGATGTGATAGAGGTCGCTTAAATAATGAGCGGCGGCATACGTGGAGAGAACGGGGTCGCATCGTTCATCGACGAGGGAGTTCACTTCCAATCCATAATTCTTACCCGTTGTCAACATGAACTGCCAGAGTCCCGTTGCCCCAGCACGTGATACGGCACGTGGATTGAGTGCCGATTCCACGATAGGTAGATACTTCAATTCGAGTGGAAGACCATAACTTTCCAATGCCTCCTCAAAGATAGGCATGAAGAAGTTTTCCGCTCCGAGCATCAAGCTAATGGTTCGACGAAGGCGACCTTCGCTATATTTGTCGATAAATTGCTTGACCACTTTGTTGAAAGGCATCTCTATGATGGTGGGCAACCGCTTCAGACGTGCGATAATCTCCTCGTCGGTGTATTCGGGATTCACGTTGGGGAGGTCGCAAGTGCTGTCTACCGCGAGGTAAGTGCGTTGGTGGTAGTCGTATAAGAGGCTGTCCAAGTCGTAAGTCATCGACTCGGGCAGTTCTATCTGTTCTTGTTCCCCTTCGTCGTTGGTGAACAACACCACTTCATCCTCATCATATGTGATGGTGTTTTCGTCAATCTGTGCGTGTGATGCCAATGGGGCGAAGAGGAGGACAGAGGTGATGATGGATACTATTTTCTTCATGATGGTATTTCTTTATCGTTAAAAATTCAAGCTACATTGCAAACCTATGGCAGAAGACTTCCACGGATTGCTGGTTGTTTGGTCGTTGATGATGGTGGGGGTAACACGCATCGTCAGGTCGTCAGAGATGTCAAATTCCGACAGGGAGGCATCCACGTAGGCATCGATGACGGAGAAGGCATAAACGCCACACATCACGAAGAAACTCAAGTCACGCCAGCGGCGGAATCGGTCTTTGCGCTTCCTGAACAGTTCCTGGTAGCGTGGCTTGGTAGACTCGGTGATTGTTCTGCCGAGATGGAGAAACTGGTCGTAGCTATGGGTCTCTGGGTCATTGTCCATGATGTCAAGATACGCTTGTGCATAGTCGTGGTACATCATGTTGTTCCAACGCATAGCGTAGGCGCATCCCACAAATCCCCCATAGATGATGGGCAGTTTCCAGTATTTACGGTTGTATATTTGCCCTGCGCCTGGTATGACGATGGCGAGCCACATCGCTTTTTTCGGATTGGGTTTCCACGTTTTCCAGTCGCGTTTTGCCTTGGTGCTTCCAACCGAATCCATCGTGACAATTGTGATGGTGTCTGCCATAGTGGAGGGGAAGGTGTCTTCCATCGTCTGTTCCAAGCCAACAATGGTGGTATCGGGTTGTGCAAAGATGGTGGTGTCACCCTCCAAGGCGTTTCCCATGGGATGAAGTTGCCGTGCCTCAATAGGCAGGGCGGGCGAGGCAAGAATGAATGATGCCAATGCGATGAATATCCTCATGGGAAATGACTTTGTCACTGGTTTCCGTCGTTCAATTTGTCAAAGACGTTCATGATATGCTCCAATTCCTCCTCGTCGTCGAAGGGGATGGTGATTTTTCCCTTGCCTTTGGGCGAGCAGGTCATCTGTACTTTTGTGCTGAAGAATGCGGAGAGTTGTTTCTTCAATAGGTTGAACTCCTCGGGAAGTTGCACTTTCGACAAGGATTTCTTTTTCCCTAACTCAATATCCTCTCCGTTTTTCAGCCTCTGTGCCAACTCTTCCACCTTGCGGACGGAGTATCCGTTCTTCTGGGTTTCATTGAAGAGCTTGATTTGCAAGGATGGGCTTTCTACTGCCAGCAATGCACGGGCATGTCCCATATCAATCTCTTTCTTCTGCAAAGCCATCTGCACCTGGGCTGGAAGTTTCAACAGACGGAGGTAATTGGTGATGGCTGTACGGCTCTTCCCTACGCGCTCGCTCACCTTCTCTTGCGTCATGCCGCTGTTGCGCAACAGGTGTTCGTATGCCAAGGCTATCTCGATGGCGTTCAAGTCCTCACGTTGGATGTTTTCCACCAATGCCATCTCCATCACGTTCTCGTCGTTGATGGTGCGAATATAGGCGGGAATGGCGGTCAGTCCAGCCAACTGTGAGGCTCGCCAGCGACGTTCCCCAGCAATGATTTGATAGCGGTTTTCTGCTATCTGCCTGACGGTGATGGGCTGGATGATGCCGATTTGGCGGATGCTGGTGGCAAGCTCCTGCAATGCCTCCTCGTCAAACTCCCTGCGGGGCTGGTTGGGATTTGCCTCAATCTGGCTGATGGCGACCTCGTTGATGGTCGAACTGCCTTGCGCACTCACCCCCGTGGTGTCAATCAAGGCATCGAGTCCCTTGCCTTGGATGTCATCGAGTCCACGTCCCAATGCACTTTTGTTAAATTTCTTATGTACTGCCATGTTTTATATATTTGTGTAGTTTAGGAGTTCAGTAGTTCAAGGAGTACAGACATTAGCCTTTTTTCTCCTTCGTTAGGGTCTTGGAAGTAGGAGTGTTATCTGAACTCCTGAACTTCCTTCAACTCCTGAACCCCTAAAGAATGTCAACTGTTCTTGTTAATGATTTCTTTGGCGAGGGCGAGATAGTTCTTCGCGCCAGTCGATTCCGTATCGTAAAGGATGACGGGAATGCCGTGACTGGGACTCTCGCTCAGCTTCACGTTGCGCTGGATGACGGTCTTGAACACCAGTTCTTGGAAGTGCCGCTTCACTTCGTCATAGATTTGATTGGCGAGTCTCAGGCGGCTGTCGTACATCGTCAATAGGAAACCTTCGATTTCCAACTTCGGATTGAGCTTACTCTTGATGATGCGGATGGTGTTCAATAGTTTGCTGATACCCTCCAATGCGAAGTATTCACACTGTACGGGGATAATGACCGAGTCGGCAGCCGTCAAGGCATTCACCGTGATGAGTCCCAACGACGGGCTACAGTCTATCAAGATGTAGTCATATTCGGATGAGATACCCTCAAGGAACTGCTTGACCACCTTCTCGCGGTTGTCAATGTTCAGCATCTCTATTTCGGCACCCACCAAGTCGATATGGCTCGGTATGATGTCAAGTCCTTCAATATCGGTGGTGTAGATGGCATCACGAACATCCGCCTTGTCGATGATGCACTCATAGAGTGAGCAGTCCACCTCCTTGATGTTCACGCCCAAGCCGCTGGAGGCATTCGCCTGCGGGTCGGCATCGACGACCAGCACGGTCTTCTCCAAGGTGGCGAGCGATGCTGCCAAGTTGATGGTTGTTGTAGTTTTACCCACACCTCCCTTTTGGTTAGCTAATGCTATGATTTTTGCCATGATCTCTCTTGTTTGTCATGATGGAAAGGGTTTCCATCAAGGAAAATTAGACTGCAAAGTTACATATTTTATATGAGAAAGATGTAAATTAAACCTTTTTTCGTAATTTTGCACGAAAATAATTGATTTACATGAATTTTCAAACACCTTTGATCCTTATTTCCAACGATGACGGTTACGATGCCAATGGCATTCGGGCATTGGTGGATATGGTGAAAGATTTGGGCAAAGTGCTGGTTTGCGCCCCAGATTCAGGACGGTCTGGATATTCCTGTGCATTCTCTGCCGTGCCTTACTTGCGACTGAAGCGTGAACGCGACATGGGCGAAGTGGAGGTTTGGTCATGCTCTGGAACGCCCGTCGATTGTGTCAAACTCGCCGTTGACCAGCTCTGTGGCGGTCGTACCCCCGATTTGATTATTGGCGGAATCAACCACGGAGATAACTCCACCGTCAATAACCATTATTCCGGCACGGTAGGCATCGCCCTCGAAGGGTGCATGAAATATATCCCTTCCATCGCTTTCTCCACTTGTTTCTACAATCCGAAAGCGAATCTCGAACCTCTTCGCCCATACATCCGCACCATCGTCAGCAAGGTCTTAGCACAAGGGTTGCCTAAGGGCATTTGCCTGAATGTCAATTTCCCCACCTCCGAACAATTCGAGGGCGTGAAGATTTGTCGCATGACTTTCGGCAGATGGATCAATGAAGTGGTGAAGAACCAGCATCCCCGTGGATATGACTATTATTGGATGGTGGGAGATTATCACAATGACGAGCCCGATGCTGAAGACTCTGACCAATGGGCACTCAATCATAACTATGTGGCAATCACGCCCACCAAGATTGACGTCACGGCATACGAGTTCATGGAAGAGTTAAGGACTTGGAAATTTTGAGGTAGGAAGTATGAATTACGAAGAAGTAGGATGGAGGAATTACGATGGTGGAAGTGTCTCGCCTGACGGCGAGTATAGATGTATGATGTATGAAGAGATTCACTCCATTAAACATCATTACATAAATTACTTCGTAATTCATAATTCCTACTTCAACCATCAAAAAATATGAAGTATTACCTAATCGTTGGCGAGGCGAGCGGCGACCTCCACGCATCCCATTTGATGGAGGCTCTCATGAGGGAAGACGCACAGGCAGACTTTCGTTTCTACGGAGGCGACATGATGTCTTCTGTAGGTGGTACACGGGTGCGCCATTACAAGGAGTTGGCATACATGGGCTTCATTCCTGTCTTGTTGCATCTGCCAACCATCTTCCGCAACTTGGCTTTCTGCAAGAAAGACATTGCCCAATGGCAACCCGACGTGGTGATATTGGTTGATTATCCTGGTTTTAATCTCAAGATAGCACGATATGTGCATGACAAATTGGGGATTCCCGTATATTATTACATCTCGCCCAAGATATGGGCATGGAAAGAGTGGCGTATCAAGGACATCAAGCGATATGTAGACGAGATGTTTTCCATTCTTCCGTTCGAGGTGCCTTTCTATGAGGATAAGCATCATTTCCCTATCCACTATGTGGGAAATCCCACCGCTGACGAGGTGGGGCAGTTCAAGGAAAACTACCGCGAGACATTCCCACAATTCATCCAAAGGCAGCATTTGGACGACAAACCCATTATCGCCCTGTTAGCAGGAAGCCGCAAGCAGGAGATTAAGGACAACCTTCCAGCGATGATTGATGCGGCGAAAACCTTTACCGATTACCAACTTGTGTTGGCTGGCGCCCCATCGATAGACGACGGCTATTATGCGAAATATTTGGAAGGGAGTGGAGTCAAGATGGTGCATAACGACACTTTCGCCTTGCTCGCCCATGCCACGGCAGCCCTCGTCACCAGTGGTACGGCGACATTGGAAACGGCTCTTTTCAATGTGCCGCAAGTGGTATGCTATGAAACGCCATTGCCAAAGCTTTTTCGCTTTGGTTTCAACCATATCATCAAGGTGGACCATATCTCGTTGGTCAACCTCATCGCTGACAAGGAGGTGGTCACGGAATTGTTGGCAGACCATTTCACCGTGGAGAATATCCGAGAGGAATTGCGAAAGATTCTTCCCCAAGAACCAGACCGACAGAGGATGTTGGAAGGGTATCAAGATGTTCGTCAACGCCTTGGGAATGACATTGCACCAACGAATGCGGCACGGTTGATGGTGCATTTATTAAGTAAACATAATAACAAAAAGATATGATTATTGCAGTAGATTTTGACGGGACGATTGTTGATCACCAATACCCGAAGATAGGAGCGGAGAGGCCACATGCCACGGAGGTATTGCGCAAGTTGATGGATGATGGACATAAACTCATCTTATGGACCGTGCGCGAAGGACCATTGTTGGAAGAAGCCATCAATTGGTGTATGGAAAGAGGCGTGCAGTTCTCCTCCATCAATGAGAGTATTTATACCGACCACCGCGAACATGCCCCTTCGCGGAAACTCCATGCAGATATCTTTATCGATGACTGCAACATCGGAGGACCGTGGGATTGGGATTTAGTCTACCACATGATTCACGACAACTTGAGCTATAGAGCCGTGCTTCGGGAGATAAGAAACCAAAGCAAGCAACAGTCTGCTGCTCAGGAAACGCCTAAGAAGAAACGTCGCTGGTTCGGCTTTTAATGGTGTAGAGCCTTGCTACGATGGCACCTGAGATGTTGTGCCACACGCTGAAGATTGCCCCAGGGATAGTTGCCATGGGGAAAGCGGCAAAATGGATGGTTGCCAAGCTGCTGGCGAGTCCCGAGTTTTGCATTCCTACTTCGATGGAAATGGCTTTTCTCTTGGCGGAAGACATTCGCAATATCCGACCGATAAAATGACCTAACCCTAATCCACATATATTGTGGAGTACCACCACGATAATAATAATTGCCCCGCCCGTCAACAACTTATGAGCATTGGCAGAGACAACTATCGCCACGATGGCGGCAATCGCCAGTGTCGAAACGGCAGGAAGATAGGCGGTGGCACGCGAGGTGAAAGTTGGTAACAGCCGCTTTACCACGAATCCGATGACGATGGGAAGAATCACCACCCACAAGATACTTAGGAACATACTTACCACATTCACATCAACAGTCTTGCCTGCAAATAACCATGTGAGCATCGGAGTCATGAATGGAGCGAGCAGGGTGGAGACCCCTGTCATGCCGACAGACAATGCCAAGTCGCCCTTCGCAAGGAATGTAATCACATTAGACGCGGTGCCACCGGGACAACATCCCACGAGAATGACACCCAAAGCCAACGCCTCATCAAGCGAAAACAACCTTGAAAGTCCCCAAGCCAACAAAGGCATGATGGAAAACTGAGCCACGCTACCGATGATGACATCTTTCGGACGGCTAAACACCACCTTGAAATCGTGCAAGTTGAGAGTCAAGCCCATCCCAAACATCACGATTCCCAATAAATAATTAATCACCGTAGGTGGCACTTGCCCTGCTACTTGGGGGAATGTCAAAGCCAATATCGCCGTGGCAAGCACGATGATTCCCATGTATTCGGAAATCGATGCAATCATTTTCTTCATGATTGATATTGTTGTTGTCTTTGCCGAGAGGTTTTTTAAGGTGCAAAGATATGGATTATTTGCGAAAAATAGATACGAGGAGGCGATATTTGTCAGATTTTTCGTATCTTTGCCAGCGAGAAACACCATATCTATGCCACGAAAAAGAAATGGAATGCCCTTTGAGTTGCATCCTTCGCCTATCAAGGGGAAGGACGGTAAGAATATCTTTTACGCCAAGCCTTTGAGCGGAAGGAAAGTCACGATGGAGGAAATCGACGAGTATTGCTTCCGCCATTATGCCATGCGCAAAGGCGAGTTGACACACTCTTTCAATGCCTTCATCGAGGCGGCGGGACATTTCCTCGCCGAGGGTTACCGCATGGAGACATCCATAGGCTACTTCGCACCCACGCTCAAGCTGTTGGGAGAGTTTACCGACCCCGATGATGTCAAACCTTCAGACGTAACTTTCGAGGGCATCGAGTATAAGTCGGCCAAGGCGTTTGAGCGGCAAGTCGCCAAATGGCTCAGTGGCTTCCACCGTGCCAACAATCCCGACACGCGCCAGCTCCTTGCCGACAAAGACCACTTGGAACGTGCCTTGCGGCGGAGCATCGCCGAGAACGACGGCTACACCACTGTCCGCTGTTTTGCCTTTTATAGCCAGTTGACCTATTATTCCGCCCGTAAGATGCTCGAAGAATGGTGCCGGGAGCCGCACCCCAAGCTCATCAAGTCCAAGATGGGGTGGGAATACATCTACACGGAGGTATAAATCGACTCGTTCATTCCCATTTTTACCTTTTTATTTTGACTATAGTCGTAAGGCCTTTCGGCTATAGCCGCAAACCCTTTTGCCTATAGCCACAAACCTTTTTGCCTATAGGCGCAAACCTTTTTGGCTATAGCCGCAAAGTCGCAAAGCATACCTTTGCACCCGATATCCCATACCTTTCTCCCCGACAAACCATGCCTTTTTGCCCGATAACACATGCCTTTATTCCCGATAAAGCAATGCTTTAGTTCATGCCATTCATCAATCAACATAAGAATCTTGACGGCATTTATCCCGTCATACTAAACAAAATCCTTGCATTTCTTTTATCTTTTCGTAATTTTTTGTATTTTTGCAAACAAGCATCGGCATAAGCTTGGCGAAGTTGTCGGTGTGACTTTCGTGGGTTAAACATTAGCGTTGGCTATTATTCAAAACGTTCAGAAACTTGCAGGTGGAAAGAACAACACAGATAATAATGGTAACGCCTACTGGAATAGTGGGCGTTTTCCTGTTTTCTGTGTTAGGTTTCCTGCAAGTACCTTGAACGTTGGACGGTGAAGACGTCCACGTTTCATGTCTATATGTGAGAGGGGTGCTTGCAGGAATTCTTTTTGTATAGATGGCTCGACGCATTATAAAACTATAATGCAACATGGCTAAATCATTGATTGAGGAGTTGCCCCGTATTGTGAGCGAGGGTAGGAGAGAGGCTGCACAGATATTGGAGCGGCTGAGTAGTGGCACGCAGATTGGTTTGCAAACCAACGAGTTGGTGTTGCCGAGTAAGGATGTGAGCGGGCTGTTCAAGGGTATCCAGCCACAGATTCCCAATGCTTTCAATATGGCTGGAGGGAATGGTGGTTGGATGAATCGCCTCATCTATGGCGACAACCTCTTGGCAATGCAGGCACTTTTGGCTGGAGACCCACAGACGGGACTCCCATCACTTCGGGGTAAGGTTGACTTGATTTATATTGACCCACCTTTTGACTCGAAAGCTGATTATCGGACAAAGATTTCCTTGCCAGGCACGGATATTCAACAAAAGCCAACCGTCATTGAGCAGTTCGCATATGCGGATACATGGGAAGAGGGGACGATGTCTTATTTGAAGATGATTTATCCAAGGCTATTATTGATGAAAGAGCTTCTTTCTGAACGAGGGAGTATTTATGTTCATATTGATTGGCATATAGGTCATTATGTGAAAATAATACTTGATGATATTTTTGGGAAAGACCATTTGCGCAATGAAATAATATGGCATTATAGAAGATGGACGGCAGCAAGTAGCAGTTTTCAAAAGATGCACGATACATTATTGTATTATGGAAAAAGTGATGATGTTGTCTTTAATAAGGTGTATGTTGAGGCTACTGATAATCAAAAGAGAAAACATGAGAGAGGTTACGATAGGAACACGGCCATGATTGATGGTATTCGTAAGCCACAACTATTAGTTTATGATAGAGAGAAAACGGAACAAGCTATAGCAGAAGGTCGAATTGATTTGTCTGTATTTGGGCGTGTTGTTTATGTAGATACCACTCAAACGATTGCTCCCGATGTATGGTTGATTAACTATATCAATTCTCAAGCAGATGAGGCTGTGGGATATGGAACCCAAAAGCCTTCAGAATTACTCGAACGCATTATCAAAGCTTCGTCCAACGAAGGCGACCTTGTTTGTGACTTTTTTGGTGGTAGCGGCACAACGGCGGCAGTAGCAGAGCGTTTAGGAAGAAGGTGGATTACTTGCGACATTGGCAAGCCCGCCTCATTGGTGATGCGCAAGCGGTTTATTGACCAAGAGGTAAAGCCGTTTTTGTATCAGAGTATCGGCGACTATCAGAAGGAAGCGTTTAGGAATAATAAGCGTTATAAGCATGTGGGCGACTTGAGCCAAGTGGTGTTAGGACTATATGGCGCATTGCCTTTCACTCCCGAGCAGACGAATGACCGTAACTTTGGTTATGTGAAAGGTACGAGGACATTGGTGATGGTCGATTCCCCTAACCGCCTGACCACGGCTGCCACCATTCGCAGGGCGGTGGAAGCCAAGGCATCGTTATTGGGTGGCGACTGGGAAAAGGTGGTTGTGTTGGGTTGGAACTATGCTTTTGACATCTCGCAAGCCATCCAGAAATACGCTAACTCGAATGTGGAGGTGTTGGTCATCCCGCCCGACTTGTTGGATAAGCTGGCGAAGAAGGGCTACAAGAAGCTGATAGATGACAAGAGTGTGCGTTTCTCCTCGTTGCAATACTTGATGGCAAAGCCGTTGGTGGTGACGCCCGCAGGGGAATGGGACGAGATAGATGTTGAGTTGGAAAACTACGTTTTGCTATCGCCCGACAATATTCCATTGGATGAAAAGGATAAGGAGAAATTGCAACAGGTGTTGGAACGCGACCCGCTGTCGTTGATAGAATATTGGAGCATCGACCCCGACTATGACGGCGTGACTTTCCGCTCCACTTGGCAAGACTATCGGGAGAACATTGAGAACGACAACGACCCGTTGCATTGTGTCTATAAGACCCGCCTACGGGTGGCACATAAGGAACACCGAAAGGTTTGCATCAAAGCGGTGGATGTGTTTGGGTTTGAAAGTCAAGTGGTTGAAAGTTTTTGAAAATACCTCGTTGGAATTGGCTAAGCAACGGAGTAAAACGTTGAATCAGAACTTACTATGGCTTGTTATTGGTCAAAGCCTCAACAGTTTGGTTGAAGTCGTCTATGATGTCTGCCAGTTTGGGATTCCTATTTTCCACAATGATGGCAGCGTAGAAACCTTGTCCTTCCACGAATGCCTCGGCAGTACGAATGGTGAATCTATTTGGTTGGGCATGTTTGTTAAACCACGAGAGGAACAATCTATTACGTTTAGATTCTCGTCCATCACTGGTGTCACAAATATAGAGTAATACGTTAAGATGCGCACGAAAGAACTCATCTATGAGAACAAGAATGGTTTGTTCCACGTCTGGATCATGTGGGGAATGTACACGGTCAATCTTATCAATGATAAACTGATACGAGCTGCATCCTCCAAATGGGGTTTCTTCTTCAAAGGAAATGGAATAGTGGATGCCTTGTTTAGTCTCGAAAATGTAGTTGCCTTTAGGCGACAACATAACATAGTAGTGAGTCCGCTCGTTAATAATGTCAAGAGGAAGCTGTATCATAATGAAACAATCGTTCCCGTTATTCCTCTGCGTTCCCACTCTTCGGCCATGCGTTTCTCTGCCTCATGCTTGATTTCTAATGAGCGTTTCCAACGTGCCAATGCCTCTTCGTATGTAACTTTTTTCTTTTCCATAGTGATTATCTTTTATTATTTGGACGGTGCAAATTTACACATATTATTCGATAAAACAAACAAAACGTACAAAAACAATGAAAACAAACGATACAAAGGCCTCGTTGGAATTGGCCAAGCGATTGAGTGAGACGGTCAATGAGGCGTGGGAGAGTGGTGAGATGATGGAAAACGTCACTCCTACTACGCAAGCGTTATTGAAATATTGGTTTTCGGAGGAATACTGCTCCTTACGCAACCGCAACTTCCATGCGGGACAGCGGCAAGCCATCCTCAATGTCATCTATCTGCATGAGGTTATGGGGGTGAGGAATGTGTTGGACTATTACCAGCAGTTGACACCCGACCTCTTGCCCATGGTGGACTTGGGGGTACTGGGACAAGAGAAATACCAGATGCCCAAGTATGCCGTGAAGATGGCAACGGGTACGGGAAAGACGTGGGTGATGCACGCCTTGCTGCTTTGGCAGATGCTCAATGCACGGCACGAGGAGATGAGGAGTGGGCGGTTTACAAAGAACTTCCTCATCGTGGCTCCTGGCTTGATAGTCTATGACCGATTGTTGGATGCTTTTTGTGGTAGGATGAAACGGGGAGAGGAAACACGTGACATACAGACCAATGACTTCTATCTGAATCAAGAGGTGTTCATTCCGGTACACTATCGGCAGGAGGTGTTCTCGTTTATCCAAAATAATGTGGTGACAAAGGATGAGGGCATTGGGCGCAAGACTACGGGTGATGGATTGATAGCCTTGACCAATTGGCATCTGTTTGAGAACCAACTTCCCGAAGAGGCATCGGATGAAGGACAGGGGATGAGTGTTCCAGAGATGATTGATGAGTTGTTGCCTATCCGTCCTGGCAAGTCGGCGGGCAATGACCTTGGCATGTTGGACCGTCGCTATTTGCGTGGCTCTGAGTTGGAATACTTGGCAGAGTTGGAGGACATCATGGTCATCAATGATGAGGCTCACCATATCCATGAATTGAAACGCAATGGCGAGATTGAGGAGGTGGAATGGCAAAAGGGCTTGAATGTCATTGCCGAGAGGAAAGGGGGGCGATTTTTCCAAGTGGACTTCTCCGCTACACCTTACGACCAGCGTGGGTCGGGTAGAAGGATGCAGAAGTGTTACTTCCCGCATATCATCGTTGACTTCGACTTGGCAACTGCCATGCGCAAGGGATTGGTGAAGACCCTGTTGTTGGATCGCCGCCAAGAGTTGACGGAACTCAAGGACTTGGATTATAAGGCGGTGCGTGATGAGCGCAATAAGGTTTATGCCTTGAGCGATGGACAGCGATTGATGCTCCGTGCTGGCTTGACGAAACTCAAGAAACTGGAAACAGATTTTACGGTGGTTGATGAGAAGAAGAACCCCAAGATGCTTGTCATTTGCGAAGATACCTCCGTGGCTCCTTTTGTGGAACGGATGATGATAAATGACGGATTGTCACGAGATGAGATAGTCACCATTGACAGTAATGCCAAGGGCGAGGTGTCGGAAGAGGAATGGAAGGAGACGAAGAAGAGGCTCTTTGACATAGACAAATACCAGAAACCCAAGGTCATTATTTCGGTGTTGATGCTTCGCGAGGGGTTTGATGTGAACAATATCTGCGTAATTGTGCCGCTTCGCTCTTCTGAGGCACCCATCTTGTTGGAACAGATTATTGGAAGGGGATTGCGCCTGATGTGGCGGGAACCTGAATACCAAAGCATCAAGGAAGATGACCGTAAGCGCGTGTTGCAATTGCATAGCCAACCCAAGACGTATATCGACATGTTGAGCATCATTGAGCATCCCGCTTTCATCCAATTCTATGAGGAACTACTTTCCAATGGGTTGGCCATTGAGGAAACGGGCGAAACGGGTACGGGCGGCTCTACGGGCGACCTTATTAGGGTAGGGTTGCGCGAGGGCTATGAACAGTTTGACTTCGTTTGGCCTATCATCATCAGAGAGGCGGAAGAGAAATTGGAGGATATGGAGATAGACATACGTGGCTTGCGACCGTTCACGGCTTTTCCCTTGGAGATGCTTCGCCAGTTCCTCGCACAAGACGGTGAGACGTTCATAGCGCAAGAGATTATTTCCAAGACACAATTCGGACGGTACAAAGTGACGGCTAATCTGTTTACGGCAACCAGCTACAATGAATATCTGCAAAAGATACTCCGTACCATCATGTTGCGGTTTGATAGAATTTCATCACGTAGGGAGATGCCAATACCCAATCTACAAATCAATGAAGCACGGACGATTGCTGCGGTTGACCGATATATCCGCACTCGGTTGTTCGGACAACCATTCAATCCTTTCAACAGAAGTGACTGGAAGATTCTGTTGTCAAAAGATGCCATCGTCACGAAACATATCATGGAGGAAATGGCATGGGCAATATTTAACATGCAGAATAACATCTTGACGACGGATGCCCAGGTTGTCCATACCAGTTTTTCGTCTGTTGCGGAAATCAAGATGAGGGAGTCGTATTCAATGGAAGTACACAAGTGCATCTATGGGCGACAAGGTTATCCCACGCATAGCGGAGGGTTGGAAAAAGCGTTTATCGAATTCCTTGACAAAGACGGAGAGGTGGAGTGTTTCTTGAAAATCAGTGAGAATATGCACCCCTTCGCAATCATCTACTATATGCGTCGTGACGGACTGATGGCAACATATCATCCCGACTTCATGGTGGCAACAGACAAAAAGGTTTATCTCATAGAGACAAAAGGCAAAGATAAACTCTTTGATAAGAATGTGCGCCAGAAGCAGACGGCAGCGGTGGAGTGGATTCATAGGATCAATGACCTGAAACCTAATGAGCGGATGGATCGTGAGTGGGAATATGTGCTTATCAATGAGGATGATTTTTACATGTTGTCTGCCAATGGCGCAACTCTTACGGATATATGTGACCGTTGCAAGGTCTCGCTCTCATCGGCGATGGGTACCTTGTTTTAATTCAAAATCAGTCTATCAAGATAAGATAATGGTGTGGTTTTAAAGAATATTGGCAAAAAAATCGTACTTTTGCATCATCAATAATGATGAGACATGGAAAGTAATATCCCGCAGCAATGGAGTAACTTCCTATTGAAAGACGTGACATTTGTCAACCTCATGATGCGCCGCATCTACAATGTGCTGATTGTCGCCAACCCGTATGATGCCTTCATGTTGGAGGACGATGGGCGCGTGGAGGAGAAGATTTACAATGAATACATGGAATTGGGGTTGCGCTATCCCCCTACTTTTACCCAGGTAAGTACCACAGAAGAGGCGGAAAGCGTGTTGGAAACCACCAATATCGACTTGGTAATCTGTATGCCTGGCAACGCCGATAACGATGCGTTCACCGTTGCCCGTGCCATCAAGGACAAGTTTCCCGATATCCACTGCGTGGTGTTGACACCTTTCTCGCACGGCATCACCAAGCGTATGGAGAACGAAGATCTCTCCATCTTCGACTATGTGTTCTGTTGGTTAGGCAATACCAACCTCATCCTCTCCATCATCAAGCTCATCGAGGACCGCATGAACTTAGAACACGACATCGAGGAGGCAGGAGTGCAGATGATTCTCTTGGTGGAAGATTCCATCCGTTTCTATTCTTCCATCCTGCCCAATCTATACAGTTTCTTGCTTGTACAGAGCCAACGGTTCTCCACGGAGGCACTCAACAGACACTCCGCAACGCTCCGTATGCGTGGCCGACCCAAGGTGGTATTGGCGCGGAGCTATGAGGAGGCTTGGGATTTGTACACCAAATATGCCAACAACACATTGGGTGTTATCTCCGATGCGCGGTTTCCCATCCAGACTTCCGACACCCCCTCTCGTTCTGGACAGGCCCTCTCAGGCATTGAGAAAGACCCCGATGCGGGCATGAAGTTGCTTCGTGCTATTCGTGCTAACGACGAATATGTGCCGTTGATTATGGAGAGTGCCGAGGCTAAGAATCGTGAGGAGGCAGAGGCGGAGGGCTTCCATTTCGTCGATAAGAACTCTAAAAAGATGAATATTGACCTCCGACATATCTTGGAGGAACACATGGGGTTCGGTGACTTTATCTTCCGCGACCCTGTTACACATGATGAGGTAGCATGTATCCATAGCCTGAAGGAGTTGCAGGACAACATTTTCAAGATTCCCAACGACTCCATGCTCTACCATATCTCGCGCAACCACATGAGTCGTTGGCTTACTGCCCGCGCCTTGTTCCCCATTTCTCGATTCTTGAAGAATATCACGTGGCACAAGTTGCAGGATGTTGATGCACACCGTAAAATCATATATGATGCAATTGTGCAGTATCGACACATGAAAAACATCGGTGTTGTCGCCGTCTTCGACCGTGGGAAATTCGACCGATTCTCCCATTTTGCCCGCATAGGTGAAGGGTCGTTGGGCGGCAAGGGCAGGGGATTGGCGTTCTTGGATAACGTCGTGAAACGCCATCCGCAGTTCAACCAGTTCCCGAACATGAAGGTGCAGATTCCCAAGACGGTGGTTCTTTGTACTGACTTGTTCGACCAGTTCATGGAACAGAACAACCTTTACCAAATCGCCTTGAGCGATGCCTCCGATGAGGAAATCCTCAAACACTTCCTCAAGGCGCAGTTGCCCGATGTGTTGATAGCCGACTTCTTTACGTTCTTTGAGGCTACCCGCTCGCCGATAGCTGTCCGTTCGTCGTCGTTGTTGGAAGATGCGCATTACCAACCGTTCGCAGGCATCTACTCAACCTATATGATTCCCTTCGTTGAGGATAAATATGCCATGTTGCAGATGCTCGCTTGTGCCATCAAAGGTGTGTATGCGTCGGTATATTATAAGGATTCGAAGACCTATATGACGGCAACTTCCAATGTCATCGACCAAGAGAAGATGGCGGTCATCTTGCAAGAGGTGGTGGGCAAGACGTATGGCGACCGTTACTATCCCAACTTCAGCGGTGTGCTTCGCTCGCTCAACTATTATCCCATCGGCGACGAGAAGGCGGAGGATGGCATCGCATCCTTGGCATTGGGATTGGGTAAGTATATCGTGGATGGTGGGCAGACTTTGCGGGTCTCCCCCTATCATCCCACGCAGGTGTTGCAGACGAGTGAATTGGACATTGCCTTAAAAGAGACGCAAACGAAATTTTATGCCCTTGACCTTACTCATGTGAGCAATGACTTCAAGGTGGATGACGGATTCAATATCCTCAAACTCAAGGTGAAGGAGGCTGACAAGGATAAGTCGCTCAATTATATTGCCTCCACTTTCGACCCCTACGACCAGGTGATACGCGATGGCATTTACGAAGGTGGGCGCAAGGTCATTACTTTCAGTGGTGTGTTGCAACAAGGGGTGTTGCCGCTTCCCGAGGTGTTACAGATGTCGATGAAGTACGGCATGGAGGCAATGCGTCGCCCCGTGGAGATAGAGTTTGCCTGTAATGTGAATGATGACAAGACGGGCGACTTCTACCTACTGCAAATCCGACCCATCGTCGATTCCAAGCAGATGTTGGAGGAAGACCTCACTACCATCCCCGATGACCGTTGCCTCATGCGTTCCAACATGTCGTTAGGGCATGGTGTGAGCGAGGATGTGGTGGACGTGGTGTATGTCAAGGCCGATGAAAACTTCTCGGCGATGAACAATCCTGCGATTGCTGAGGATATTGAACGTATTAACAGAAAATTCTTGGCGGAGGACAAGGGGTATATCCTTGCTGGTCCAGGGCGGTGGGGTTCGAGCGATTATTGGCTCGGTGTCCCCGTGAAATGGCCGCATATCAGTGGGGCAAGGGTCATCGTGGAGGTGGCATTGAAGAACTTCCGTGTCGATCCAAGCCAAGGTACGCACTTCTTCCAAAACCTCACGTCGTTTGGAGTGGGCTATTTTACCATCGACCAAAACACTGGGCAAGGCTTCTTCCGCAAGGATTTGCTTGATGCCATGCCCGCCATTGAGGAGACGAATTATGTACGCCATGTGCGTTTTGACCACCCCTTAATCATCAAGATGGATGGTAAGAAACAGATTGGCGTGGTGATGTTTAGCGAGAAAGCCAATTGATTTATGTCAAGAATGAGTGCATTTCCTTCATAAGAAATGCGCTTTTTGTATTGTCTCAATGAATTGTTGCTTATCTTTGCACATAGTTTTTCATGGTATTAGATTTAAGGTTAACGAAGGTTGGGCTCGGCGGAGCCCTATTTTTTTGCCCTTATCTCATGCCATAACATCAATACCAATTCATCAAAGGACGCAGGAAAGCGATGAGTTCGCCCGCCATTTTCTGGTGTTGCCAATAGCTGGGATGCCACGATGCGCCATAATGGAGGTCGCCCGTCTGGAAGGTGAAATCGAAGCGATACACCTCCTTGTCGCCTCCATCGTTGAAGTCCTTACGGATGGAGTCAAGCACCTTGCGCTGTTGCGATGCCTCTTTTTCGCCAAGCATGGGACCAGTAAGCAACACAATCTTTGCATTGGGATAATGTTGGCGCACCGTTTTTAGGAATCCCCTATATGCATTCTCATATCGTTTGATGTCAAAATTGTTGGTCGAGAGGTCATTCGTGCCAAGATTGATGCACACCAATTGTGGTTGATAGCGCGAGAAGTCCCACGTCTCATCATGCTGGTTGAACAGGGTGTATTCGTATTGCCAAGGCATGTTCTCTTTATTTCCCGTCTTCGGGCCATCGTAATTGCGATACACTCCGATGCCACTACGGGCAATGGCAGTATGCTGTGCATTCAATGCCTGTGCTGTCAGCGTGGCGTAAGTATAGTAGTGGTTTTCCGTCTCGTCCTCAAAAAGGTCTTCCTTGGTGATGCTTTCCACCCCATAACCACAAGTAATGGAATTGCCAATGAACTCAATTTTCCGCTCGGGAAGGGTGGGAGGGGTAGTCAACGAATATCCTTCGTCAAGGATGAAGCCGTGAAATTCGGGTTGCCTGAACAATCCCTCGATAATATACATCAGGTGTACGGTATGCTTACCGTCTGCAAGGGCGGTGGCGAGAGTCACCACGGAGTCCTTCTTGGCATTGAAACCCACCTTGAAAGGTGCAGCCTTGTCAATCTGTGCCATGAAATAGCCACTCTCGGGACGGGCAATCATCTTTAGGGAAGTGCCTTTAAAGGAGGCGATGATTTGTGTCCCGGGGTAATTGAACCGTATCACGTCAGGGTTTTTCATGCTCACTCTCCCAATGTATTGGATGTTGGGATTGGATGGCTTGATAACGTTCCCTTTCATGGGCAATGTCTCTCCGTGTGTGCATATACCACAAAGGAATGACGCAAATAATAAAATCTTTCTCATCATAGTTGCTCTATTAAATCCATGCAAAAGTACAAAAAAGGAGTGGATAACAAGTCCGTAATACCCAAGTTTTGCGCTTGAAGTGTGTAAAAAAGTTAAAAATAGGGATAAGTAATGCATTTTTCTTCAAAAACATTTGGAAGTAATGAAGAAATCCCATATCTTTGCAATGTGTTTTTCATAGTATTAGATTTAAGGTTAACAAGTCGGTCGCCAGCGGGCGACCTTTTTTTGTGCCTTGGGAGCCACTACCAAAAGTTATCCCGATACCATCCACCAAGTGATGTGGTAGTATCGGGATAATTGATTGATAGGGGTAGACAGCTTATTTCACCATCACTTTCTTTACATTCCCGTCACTCATTTTCACGATGTTGATGCCATTACGCAGGGCGTTGTGGCGGACACCATTGATATCGTAGATGGCGGTGGGTACGCTGGCGGTGTGTGAAGAGGCGTTGACGTTCTCTATGCCGTCGGCATTGTTCTTGTAATCCTCGTCCATCTGCTCCTCAAGAGCCTTGGACTCATCGCCCTCGGTCATGATATAGATGTCATAATAGCCAGCCTTGGAGTTTGCCTCAGCGATGCGTGTACGTACATACACCTCGTCTGTTCCCTCGTAGCTGCACACAAACTTACGGTAAAGGCGTTGGGTAGAGAGAACACACGTGTCCCCGACCTGTTCCCAGTTGACGCTATCGGCAGACACCTCGAATACGCATTGTGGCGAGCCGCCGCTGTTACCGTTGGAGATAAACGACACGATGTCGAATGGTCCAGCGTATTTCACGCTTGTTGCAATGATACCATTGCGTGGGTAAGATGTATTCCATTCACCGATATTGATATAATAATTGGTGACCAAGTCGGAATAATCATCTACGGTGGCGGGATTGTATGCCGAGCCAACACCATATTGCTTACCCGACTTGATGTTTTCCCAAATCATCACATGACCACGGGAGACAATCTTCCAGCCATTGCCAAAGTCAATTGTTTCCTCTGGATTCAGCTCTGTATAGCCGACAACGGTTTCGTTGCCGTCTTCATCGGTCTCGATGATGGGTTCCGACTCGGTGTTCCAATAGGAATAAGCACTCTTGTCCTTGCCCCATGAGAAGTAGTATGCCGTTGAGGTGGAGCCGTTGTTATAGTCGGTGGGGTTGGCATCCATGTGTGCCACCACGTCGATGCGCACCTTACCGTCTTTGATGTAGATGTTCTGTGATGCCACCTCAGAGAGTACGAACTCATCGTTCAGCGCGAAGGCAGATACCGTCTTGTTCTCTGTCAGCGTGATGGGACCCGTGTATTTGGAGGATGCCGTGGAGTCGTTGGATGCGGTATAGTTATACCAGATGTTGGCATCGGGTGTTGCGCAGGTGATGGTCACCACGGCTTTTCCGTTCTCTGTGGTGTAACTGATGACGGGAGTCTCTGCCTGTCTCTTCATTAACACAAGGATGGAAGTGGGGTCACTAATCTTGTAGCCCTCGGCAATGGCAGCAGCCTTGACGGTTGTCTCCTCTGTCAGGTTGAATGGTTCTGTATACAAGGTGCTCTCTGTAGTGGGGTCTGTACCATCCAACGTGTAGTAGATCTTAGCCTTGCTGTTTGCACTCTTGATGGTCACGTTGGTATTGAGATTCTTGTATTCCAGTTGGAAAGTGGGCGATGGGGTCTTGGTAATCTCTGCCTTTGAGGCAGCGAGGATGGTGACGGCATTTTGTAGAAGCGTCGGTGCTGTCTCTGAATAGGCATCCAAGATGGCAAGCGTGTTGTAAGGCAAGTAGATATACCCATTGTGGAAGATGTTGTGGGAGTGGATGGCAACGGTCGTGGGGTCGCCGTATACAGTTGCCAGAATATTGTCATCCGCAAAGTAATCGCCCAACTTAACGCCAGTGATAGGCATCTCGTTGGTGAAGACGATGCCAGCACCTTCCTCAATATCAGGTAGGTCGATGTTCTTGAAAAGTTCGTTATTGGCATCTTTCACCACGCCGAAAGGCACTTGTGTCTCCACAGCCTCGCCATAACCCCACGCATTGTACAGGCTGCCATCGGTGTTAAGCATTGGCACGAAGGGCATCGCCTCCTTTAGGATGGGAACGATGGCATGATCCGTTGTGATATTGGGAGCCACTACCACTACGTCGTATGCTTGGAGGCTCTCACTGTTCACGGCAGAAATGTCGCCCATTACGTCTATGGGATTCACCTTGATGTTCTCCTGGGAAGCGATAGCTGAATAGAATGGGAAGTTCTCAAGAGGGATTCCAGCAAATGCCCCGATGAGGGCGATGTTGGTGGTGAGGTCCTCAGGAGTGTCGCCTTCGCCCACAATAATATAATAGATGTGGCAGCCGTTGGTGGTAGTCACCTTCACGTCTGTATAGTCATCCACGTCGGGAGTGTCATCGGGGATGTTCCATACCACATCTTCATAATACGTGGGGACATTGTTGCCAGACTCGGGATTGATCGTCTCGCCGTCCACGGCGATGTTGATACCACGAGCCTCGGTGTTCTTGTGAGACTCAAGACCTATCTTCAAGGTTTCTCCCTTCTTCACGTTCTTGATGTTGAAAGTCAGGCCCTTACCATTGAACCATAGGAAACTCTTTCCGTTGGGGAACATTCCGTTGGGAGCATTCTCATTAGCGGATTGTGCAAAGTTATAGGCAATGACAAGGCCTTTTGCCTTGATGCCCTTGAGAGTCAACCCCTCCAATTCGGGGATGACGGTGCTTACGCCGTCCACGGTAGTCGTGACAAAGCCTTCGTCGTTGCCTACCGCGCCATTGTCGGCACACCAGAAAGCACCCTGACCGCCGCCCGTGAGAGAGGCGTCCTTCTCATAGTCGCGCCAGTGAGATGTGCTTCCCGTGGCTCCGTTCTGGTCCATGTCAGCTTGCAGGGCGGCAATGGTTGCTGCGCTGAAACCATTTCTGAAGTCCCAAGTCTTACGGTACTTCTGTGCATTGGCACTTATGGAGAAAGCCAATGCGATAATTAAAAAAGTAAAGATTTTCTTCATGTTGTTATAGTTATATATAAAATAATGTGACAAAGGTAGTGTTTTTTTTCCAAATATTGCATTTTTTTCCTATTTTTGCAAATGTATAACGTTTATCAGATGAATAACAAGATTGTAACATTCGGGGAAATCCTGCTGCGCTGGTCTAAAAATGACTGCCTTCGCTTGATGCAGGGACATCGGTTTAATGGTAATTTCGGGGGTAGCGAGGCCAATGTGGCGGTGTCGCTCTCGATGCTTGGTGACAGGGTGGAATATGTGTCGCGCATTCCCAAGGGACAGATAGGTCAGGCCTGTCTCAACGAACTGCGGTGCTATGGCATCGATGTGAGCCATGTAGTGAGGGGTGGCGACCGACTCGGAACATATTATTTCGAGGCATCGGCGGCGATGCGCAACTCACAAGTGGTGTACGACCGCATGAACTCCTCGTTCTATTCCTCCGCCCCAGGTATGTTTCCCTGGCATGAAATCTTTGCCGATGCCAAAGTGTTCCATTGCTCTGGCATCACTTGTTCGGTAAGTCAGAGCGCAACGGATGCCACTTTTGAGGCGGTGAAAGCCGCCCGTGAAATGGGTCTTTTCATCACTTGTGACATCAATTACCGCAAGAATCTTTGGAAATATGGTCCCAAGGCGCACGACGTGTTACATGAGTTGATGCAATATAGCGACTTCATCTTTGGCGACCAAAACGAATGGGAGGTGGCGAGCAGCATACCCCACATTCCCATCGACAACATGTATGCCGACACAGAGCTTGACATGGAGGCATATGGAGCGTACTTCGACGAGTTGCATAGGCAGTTTCCACGCTGTCGGCAGATGCTTCTCGCCTTGCGAAACCAGATTAGCACCAACCACCACACATTGACTGGTCTCTTGTGGAGCGAGGGGAAAATCCACACCGCCCATATCTATGACATTTATCCCGTCCTCGACCCGATGGGCGTAGGCGATGCTTACGTGGCGGGATACATCCACGCTGCCCTCAAATGGGGGGGCGATGCGCAGCGGTGCTTGGACTTCGCATTGGCGGCAAGTCAGTTGAAAAACTCCATTTCGGGCGACTTCAACTTGGTCACGGAGGAGGAGATAAGCCAGTTCCTTGTGGCAAGGGATTAATTTAATGTGGTATTCAATTATGTAAATTGCATTATGCAAATTGCATAATTCAAGTTAAATAATTCAAAAAGATATATCTGTCAGGAAGGATTGTTTGCATATCTGTCTCATTAGGCGTATATTTGCAGAAAAACCGATGAGTTATGACAAGTATATCCAATCCATTCGTGACAACAGGAAAAGTTCCCGAAGAGTTTTTTTGTGACAGGAAAAATGAAGCCAAACAACTGATACATAGTTTGGCCAATGGTGCCAATGTCGTGTTGATGTCACCTCGCAGAGTAGGAAAGACGCAACTGATTTACCATTGTTACGATAAACATGCTGTCAGTGACCATTACATCACTTTTTTCATCGACATCCTTAAGACATCGACACTTCAGGAGTTTACTTTTGAACTGGGTAAATCAGTCTTCAACACGCTTGCCAGTCGAGGACAGAAGATGCAAAAATTGGCAATAGCTACCATGCGTTCCTTGACAGGCAACATTGGTTTTGACCCCATTACATCACTTCCTACTTTTGGCATTTCCATTGGTGAAATATATAACCCTGCCTATTCCCTTGAAGAAATATTCCAAACATTGGAGAATGCTGGAAAGAAGTGTGTCGTGGCTATTGATGAGTTTCAACAGATTGCTAATTATCCTGAAAAGAACATCGAGGCGTTGTTGCGTTCCCATATCCAGATACTCTCAAACACGCAATTTATCTTTGCTGGCAGTGAAAGACATTTGCTTGAAGAGATGTTCCTCGACTCTGCACGACCTTTCTATAACAGCGCAGACATACAAAACCTTGAAGTGATTGCCGAGGATAAGTATGTCGACTTTGTTCGTCATCATTTCGTTGGTTATGGCAAAAGGATTGCGGATGAAGCCATCCATGATGTCTATCAAACATTTGAGGGAAACACCTATTATAATCAAAAGACATTCCGCGAGGCTTTTTCCGCTACTCCCATTGGTTCCCTATGTACACGCGAAATGACAGATTTGACCATCGACATGATGGTAAAGGAGGCTGACCGCCATTATAGTGAGATACTGGCTCGTTTGAATCTGTCACAGAAGGAATTGCTCTATGCCATCGCCAAGGAGCGACGTGCACGACAAATCACTTCGGGAGCATTCATCCGTAAACACAGGCTTAAGTCGGCAAGCAGCGTACAAAGCTCCATCAAGAAGTTACTTGCGTATGGTCTCGTCTCCTTTGAGAATGGTGAACATTACATTGCAGACCAATTGATGCGGTTGTGGTTGGTTAAATGAGATAATTCCATTACGAATTGTAAAGCTGACATCCACGTGATGTAAGTGTTGTTTTACTATATTCTGAATCATAGTTAATGATAGAGTAACCAAAGAACCCCCAAAAAGTATCTGTCACGCTTTTTGGGGGTCTTTGGTATATTATTATCTTACAACCTTTTTGCCATTAATGATATACAATCCTTTTTGTAAATCATCAAGTGAAGAAGTTTTAGAACGGAGTCTAATGCCACTAATTGAAAATACATCAAAAGCTTTAGTACCATCTTTATCCGCATTGCCAATTCCATTTGGGAGGGTAACGGTCAATGTACCATTCACATAATGGAATTCATAGTTTTGCGCCTCGCCCCCATAGACAATGATATCATATTCACCAATAGAACTTTCCTTTGTTGCAGAGGTTGTGATTGTTGGTTCTTTTATCAACACCTTTGATGTTTCTTGATTCTTGAATCCTTCATAAGTTAATGAAAAAGTTGGATTTTCTTCCCCTTGTTCTTTCTCATAATCTCCCACAGAAACAAACAATGGAGCTTTTGTAATCGTTAGTTCACCATTTTCATAAATATCATAGAGATTTGTCACACTGCCTTTACTAATAACAATAGGGTATGTGCCAACAGGCGATGTCCTCGTAGCCTCACACATTATCTCAGGTGTGCCATCAATTGAATCTCCTGAAAATGTGTACTCAAATGTTGGATTTTCATCGCCATACTCCCTTACGTAACTTTTAGCCATAATCTTAACAGGCTGGATTACCTTAACATTACAAATAGCTACAAAGCCACCATCAGTAGAAGTACAAATTACAATTGCCGTTCCATATCCTGTACTAATAACTTGACCATTGGTAGTAACCAGACAAACATTGGGATTCGTACTCATCCAATTTACAGATTTATCATCTGCATTTTCGGGTTCAATGGTTTCTTTCAAATAATTAATCTCACCCAATTTTGTAAAGATTAATTCTGATTTATCCAAAGAAATAGATTTAACAGGATTGCTCATTTCTTTAAAATCTGCATTAGCCCAATAACATGTAACATAATAACCTGCATAAACTGGTTGTGGAGTACTATAGCTCGATGTTTTTATATATGTGGAACTATACCAATAATCTGAATTCTTATATTCTTTTATCATTCCTTTGGGAACATAAACTGTTAAACCATTGAGATATTGTTTTCTAAGAGCATCCTCAACAGATATAGATGAATAAAGTTGTTTAGAAGTAATCCCTACAACGTGTTTGGCTTCCAGATAAAAAATACATTTATTGTTTCCGCAAATAGGATTTTCTATAAATTCAACAGTCTCAGGAAAATACCAAGTTTGCCCTTCAACAAACTTAAAAGAACTCATATATGCATGTTTTATTCCATTAGGAATTCTTATTTGAATTGGTGCATAACTATCAAATGCCATATCTCCTATTTCCTCCATTTGTTCTGGCAAAGAAACTTCATCTATGGTATTTGTGCTATGAAAGGCTGATTTCCCGATTATTTTCATGGTTTTAGGCAAAACGATCTTTTTCATATTGTGACCATAAAAAGCAGATTCGCCAATATAATAAAGAGAATCTGGAAAAATAAAATTTGAAAGAGTATCTTTGTAAAATGCTTTGTTTCCAATATATTTTAGATTCCCTTTAATCGTAACCGAATGTAACATATTGCAATTGCTAAATGCGTTTGCGGGAATTGAATCAATATTTTCACCCAAAATATATTCTTTTACATAATTACCACCAAAAAACTCTTTCTTGGCAAATGTAATGGAATCACAATTAAAGAACAATGTATTGACAAATAATTTTCCAGAATCATAAGAAAGAAAATTATTTAGACCAACTAACGTATGAGGAAGAAGTAATGTATCCAAAGATGAATTTTTAGTAAGTCCGAAGGTTTTAACATCCCCGTTTTCATGACCTAAAAAATTATCTTTAGCATAAACTGAATTAGCAACAATTGAAACGTCATAAAGATCAAGTTTCCCATTAAGTTTATGGGATTGAATAAGTAATCCAATAAAGTTCAAGTCCGTCGCATTGATATACCCAGTTACCTTTAGATTTCTAACGGTCACTTGGTCGCCATAGTTAATCTTACTTGACAACCAACCAGGTGTTTGGTTGTCTACCACTAAATCTGTTGCTTGTGAAAACGTAAGAGTGCATGCGCATACAAGCATCATAAACGCTAATAATCTTTTCATAATTCAATTTCATTTATTTGTTTCAATATCATTAAATTTCTCATTCAGGTCATTTGTGAAACACCTTATTTCGCCCAGCAAATTCAGCAACTCACTTTTCTCTACCAAACAATCATTACCGGTTTCATCTATTCCATTACGATGGACTATTATATTACGCTTATTGATAGCGTTTTGAATGAATTCGCATTTATTAATGTATATTCTAAATACTTTTTTCAATATCTTCTTCACATTATCCATATTTTGGAATGAAATACTCCTTAGAACATCTTGAACATCCAAATCGTTGACTTTATTCATAGTTTTTTTATCAACATTTGTTGATGTATGATTTTCTATCAAATTCTTTTTATATTCGTCACATTCCATTATCTTTCTTGTAATGGATTCCTTTAAGTAAGTTTCTAATAATGATATTACGTTTACCATTAGCATTTGATATATAAAACTACGTGTGTTTTCGCTTAAAATCTCAATTTCTTCCAAACATGTTTCTATTTTACAAGTTCCTATAATTCGATGAATTAAACTTAAATCCATATTTGAGTAATATTCGTATGGGATAGTTATTACATTCAATATTTTGGAATTTGGAAGATCGATTATCTCCCCATGCCCATTAACACCATCATCTATAAGATGTATTTCATGTATCATGTCACATCTACCACATGTGTGTTCATAAGATGCTTTTTCATCCATAAAGGGGATTTCGTAGTTTTCGGTTTCATTTATCTCACCACATCTTCTACACCGAAAACGAATCTTCAGACGATTTCCCACATAATTGTCATAATCAAATATTGCCATGTGAACTATCTGTTATTCCCAGCTGCCACCCCACGCTCGGAAGATTTGTAAATGGAAAGTTTGGTACATGATATAAAAAAGTGTGGGTCGCTGTACCAGTTGCTCGTCCCACGGTCTTAGGCGTCTCGCATTGCCCATCATAGTCGAAACGAACAACGCAGAAGCCCACACGTAGAATATGTATATTCCCATAACCATGCCTATCATAAGGATAAGCACAATTGGGTATATGTTACATATTCCCATGAGCATCTACAGTTGCTTTGTTTTGACTATGGTTTTGAGTTTGCGAGACTTCAGACCGTCAAAGAACAAAGCGTCTGTGCAGACACTTTCTCATATATGTATCTCCGTCCACCCTGCTTTTGTTTAGTATGCAAACCATTATTATCTGCAACTTTGCAGTTATTTGGTTGGAGACGTTGCAAATATAATGAATAATCCAGAAACATCAAAGAAAAGAATGAGAAAAATGAGTGCATTGTATGAGTATCAACCTATTAAGGAAAGTGGAGGCTTTGTTTTTCGACGTGGAAGTGGCATTCACAGGTGCCAAAAGCGGCAGGTGTCGGGAACAAATGCGGCATATATCGCTTTTCGGCTATAGGCAAAAAGGTTTGCGCCTATAGCCGAAAGGGTTTGCGGCTATAGCCAAAATGAAGTCAAAAAAATAGAAAAGATTTACGGTTTGCTCTCTCCCTCGATATATTGTTGCAGGAACATGTGTTCGCCATCAAACATGGCGTAGGAGAACTGTCGTATCCAGTCGCCGAGGATAATCATTTCCGCCTTTTTCGACAGTCGCAAGTCCAGTTCTATATGCCGATGTCCGAAGATGAAATAGTCGATGTCGGGATGTGTCTTCATGTATTCCTTCGTGTACAACACCAGGTGTTCCCTTTCCTCCCCCATGTAAGGAGGCTCCTTGCCGTCTGCACGTTTCAGCCGTGAGTGCTTAGCCCATTGCAGTCCCAGTTGCATCCCCCACCAAGGGTGCATGAAGTTGAGCAGTCTTTGACATGTGCGGTTGTGGAACATCTTACGCAGGAACTTGAACTTAGCGTCGGGGTCGCCCAGCCCGTCGCCATGTGCGAGGAAGAACACCTTGTCATATATTTCCGTTGTCAGTGGCTGTCGATGCAGGATGACTCCGCACTCTTTCTCCAAGTAGCCATACGTCCAGATGTCGTGGTTGCCCGTGAAATAATGCACCTCCACGCCCATGTCGGTCAGCTCGGACACTTTTCCGAGGAAACGAGTGTAGCCTTTGGGTACGACATGCTTGTATTCGTTCCAGAAGTCAAACATGTCTCCCAAGAGATAAACGGCGGCAGCCTTGTGCTTGATGCTGTCAAGGAAACGCACCAACCGCCGCTCCTGCATCCTCGGATGCTCGATGGCGAGTGAGCCCAAGTGGGCATCGGCAAGGAAATAAATGTTCTTATTGTTCACGGTATGTTATTCTTTTTCAGTCAAAACCTAATTCCAAACGAGCCTCTTCACTCATCATGCTCTGGTCCCAGGCGGGCTCAAACACCAGGTTGACCGTTACGGTACGCACGCCCTCCAGCGCATCAACCTTCTGCCGAACATCCTCCAAGATGTAGTCGGCGGCAGGGCAGGAGGGTGCTGTGAATGTCATGTCAATATCTACGTCGCCGTTATCTTTCACGTCGATCTTATAGATAAGTCCCAATTCGTATATGTCAACAGGAATCTCGGGGTCGTAGACGGTCTTCAGCACGTCCACAATACGCTCCTCAATCCACACTTTCTCGGTTTGTTCCATGTTCATGTTTACTTTACGAATGCAAAGATAATCTTTTTTTTTGACAAAAGGAAAAACGGGAAAGGTTATTTGTCCTTATCTTTATAATCTACGGTAGTCTTGTGGGGTGATGCCCGTCAGCCTTTTGAAGAACTTGCAAAAGAACGAGGGGTTGGAGAAATCCATTTCGTCGCTGATTTGCCTCACCTGCTTGTCAGTGTGTTTCAGTTCAATTTTGATACGTGTGATGACGGCATCGTCAATCCATTCTTTGGCGGCCTTCCCGCTCACTTTTTTGATCAAGGTGCTCATGTAGCGTGGAGAGATGTATAGGTGGGTTGCATAGAAGTCGATGTTTCGGTTCTTGTACCCATGCTCACTGACCAATTGGATGAATTTGCTGAACAATTGCTGTTCGCGCGTTTGCGTCTGTTGGTATGCCTCTTCGTGTTTGTTCCACAGGTTGTCAATGTACCAAAGATAGGCACTGATGAGGTGTAGAGTGGTTTGTGAGCTATGCCCTTCCTCGCGTGTGTGTATATAAATAAGGTGATGTAGCTGGTCGAGGAAATCCATTTCATGCTGTTGGAGGTGGAAATGGAAGTCGCGCAGATGCCCATCGAAAGCCTTGGGAATGCGATTCCCGATGGCGAGGTTGAAGAGGTCGTTGCTGATGGAGAACCCTAAACCTTTCACGTTGTCTGCTGCTTCCTGGAATTGAAGGATGCCATTCACACCGACGAAGATGAGGTCTCCCGTCATTAAATGCCGTTCCATGAGGTTGACAATGGGGTTTGCCCACCCCTGTTTGATGATGAGGATACGCATTTCGTCCATAATGACGGGTGTTTTGGTGAACTGCTGTTTGATTAAAGATATTTGCACGTTGCGGGCGACGGCGAGGTTTTGCGAGATGTAATTGTTGGTCAGTTGCTCGTTTTGCCCGTCAAGCAGTTGTTTGAGTTGTGAGAGGGTGAAGTGTTGTAGGTCTGCCATGTTTGTTTGATTTATGCTGCAAAGATAATGAATTGCGCTGAACTCATGTCCTTTTTCTTGGTTTTTTGTACGAAAAGGACATTCTTTCATTATTATAGATAGCAGTGGAACGGCTTTTTTGCGTTACCTTTGCCAACAGAATGAAATCATTGTGGTGTGTAATATGAGAAAACTCTTAATATTTTTATGGATGTTGCCCTTCGTGGCACAAGCGCAGACCTTGGAGGAATGCCAACGGGCAGCCGAGCGAAACTATCCCTTGATTCGCCAATACGACCTCATTGGGAAGACGACAGACCTTACCGTCGCCAACATTGAGAAGGGATGGCTACCGCAAGTGTCGGCAACAGCGCAAGCCACTTACCAGAGTGATGTCACCTCATGGCCCGACCAGATGAAGGTGATGTTGAGTCAGATGGGTGCGGAAGTCAAGGGATTGCGCAAGGATCAGTATCGTATCGGCGTGGACATCACCCAGCCCATTTATGACGGTGGAATCATCAAAAGTCAGAAGGAGATAGTGAGACGGCAGGGAGAGGTGCAGGCGGCTCAGAACGAAGTGACCCTTTATGCGGTACGTCAGCGTGTGAATGAGATGTATTTCTCGTTGTTGTTGCTCGACGAACAGGTGAAATTGAACCAAGACTTGCAGGAGTTGCTCGCCTCCAATGAGAAGAAGCTCTCCTCAATGTATAAACGAGGGACGGCTTCGGAGAGCGATTTCAACTCCGTGAGGGCGGAGCGTTTGGGAGTCGTCCAACAGATGACTAACCTCCAATCGCAACGTCAGACCCTCATACTAATGCTCTCCACCTTCTGCGGCATGGAAGTTAAGGAGGCAATAAAGCCCGTTCAGTCTGTTGTTGCATTGCCACAACAAACGGGACAGCGACCAGAGTTGCGCCTCATTGACACCCAGCTGCGCTTGGCAGACGCACAAGAGAAGATGCTTGATGCCCAGTTGTTACCTAAATTCAGCGTCTTTGCCTCTGGCTTTTATGGCTATCCAGGTTACAATATGTTTGAGGACATGATGAGCAGGACATGGTCTTTAAATGGAATGGTTGGCGCACGGTTGACTTGGAACATCGGCTCACTCTACACGCGAAAGAACGATAAGGCAAAGATTCAAATTCAACGGGAACTGGCAGAGAGCAATCGCGAGGTGTTCCTTTTCAACAACCGCTTGGAGCAGTTGCAACAAAATGAGAGCATTGAGCGGTATCGCAAATTGATGGAGGAGGACAATGAAATCATCAACCTCCGTTCCAAGGTGCGCAAGGCGGCAGAGTCGAAACTCGCGCATGGCATCATCGATGTCAACGACCTCGTGCGTGAGATCAACAATGAGAATGCTGCCAAGATCCAATTGTCTACCCATGAGGTGCAGATGCTCAAACATGTGTATGACTTGAAATATGTTACTAACGAATAATAAGCATGGAAACCATGAAACCAATCAACAATATGAAACGGAAAGATATGACATTTGTTAGCCTACTCTTGTTGGCTCTTTCATTCAATGCCTGTGGCAACAAGGAGAAGGAGTATGATGCCACAGGTACGTTTGAGGCAACGGAGACCACGGTATATGCCGAGCAGGGTGGGGCATTGCTCACGTTCAACGTGCAAGAGGGCGAGGAGGTCGCCCAAGGACAGGAGGTGGGCATCGTTGACACGACACAAATATGGCTGAAGATTCGCCAGTTGGGTGCCACCAAAGAGGTGTATGCCAGCCAGAAACCCAACATGCAAAAGCAGATTGCCGCCACCCGCCAGCAACTCGACAAGGCACAGCAGGAGCAACGAAGGTACAAAGAACTGGTTGCAGATGGGGCTGCGCCTACAAAGATGCTCGACGATGCCAATAGCCAGGTGAACGTATTGCAGAGGCAGTTGGAGGCGCAAGTCTCCTCGCTCTCCACCACAACTCGCTCGTTGGAAAAACAGATTGCCGCCACGAATTTACAGGTGAGCCAGTTGGTAGACCAGTTGCACAAGTGCCACATCATATCGCCCATCCACGGCACGGTGTTGGAGAAGTATGTCGAGCGGGGTGAGTTTGTCGCCGTAGGCAAGCCCTTGTTCAAGGTGGCAGACACGGAGAATATGTTTATGCGTGCCTACCTGACATCCTCGCAGTTGCAACAGGTGAAGGTGGGGCAGAAAGTGACGATCTTCGCCGACTACGGAGACAAGCAGAAGAAGGCTTACAACGGCACGGTGTCATGGATTTCGAGCCGCTCGGAGTTTACGCCCAAGACCATCCTGACCGATGATGAACGCGCCGATTTGGTTTATGCGGTAAAAATTGCCGTCAAAAACGATGGATATATTAAAATAGGTATGTACGGGGAAGTGAAACTTCCACAGGTGACAACCGACCATGAATAGCATCGAAGTCAACCACGTTTCCAAGTGCTATGGGGCTATGAAGGCATTGGATGATGTGTCGTTTTCTGTCTCCAAGGGGGAGGTGTTCGGCCTCATAGGCCCTGACGGTGCGGGCAAGACATCTATGTTCCGCATCCTTTGCACGTTGCTGTTGCCCAACCAAGGAACGGCATCGGTCGAAGGCTTTGACGTGGTGAAACAGATGAAAGACATTCGCAAGCGGGTAGGGTATATGCCAGGCAGATTCTCCCTATACCAAGACTTGACGGTCATTGAGAACTTGGAGTTTTTTGCCACCCTCTTTGGTACGACCGTGGAGGAGGGGTATGACAGCATCAAAGCTATTTATTCGCAGATAGAACGGTTCAAGGACCGCAAGGCGGGTGCGCTCTCTGGTGGCATGAAACAGAAGTTGGCTCTCTCTTGCGCCCTCGTCCATGCGCCAAGTGTGTTGTTCTTGGATGAGCCGACTACGGGGGTAGACCCCGTTTCTCGCAAGGAATTTTGGGAGATGTTGGGCATGTTGAAGGAACGGGGCATCACCATCATGGCATCCACACCATATTTGGATGAGGTGCGATGCTGTGAACGGGTAGCGTTCCTTGACCATGGACGGGTGAGAGGCATAGGCTCGGCGGATGACATCTTGGCACAGTTTGCCCATGTGTTTAATCCTCCCCCTATTGACAGGCAGCCCGTCTCGTCTGTTGTGGCATTGCCACAACAAACAGAACATGTCATCGAGGTGGAGCATTTGGTGAAGGCGTTTGGCACGTTCCGTGCTGTTGATGACATTTCCTTCTCTGTCAAGCGAGGAGAAATCTTTGGCTTTCTTGGTGCCAATGGCGCGGGGAAGACCACGGCCATGCGTATTCTCACGGGCTTAAACCAGCCAACGAGCGGCAGGGGGACAGTAGCGGGCTTCGACATTAGCAAGGAATATGAGCAAATCAAAAGACATATTGGCTATATGAGCCAAAAATTCTCGCTCTACGAAGACCTGACCGTGGCGGAGAATATCCGTCTCTTTGCGGGTATCTATGGCTTGAATGACAAGGAGATAGCCCAAAAGACGGACGAGTTGCTGGCACGATTGAAGTTTGCCGAGCATAAGAACGACCTTGTTGCTTCGTTGCCTTTAGGGTGGAAACAGAAACTCGCCTTCTCCGTTTCCATCTTCCACGAGCCGAGCGTGGTGTTTCTCGATGAGCCGACAGGTGGCGTAGACCCTGCCACGAGACGGCAGTTTTGGGAACTTATCTATGATGCGGCAGCGCGGGGCATTACGGTTTTCGTCACGACACACTACATGGACGAGGCGGAATATTGCGACCGCATCTCCATCATGGTAGACGGTAAAATCAAGGCAATGGGTACTCCCGACGAACTCAAACGCCGATATAATCAGCCCGATATGGATCGTGTGTTTACTTATCTTGCCCGTCAAGCCACTCGCTCATCTGACTAATCCTCACTCTACGAATCCATCAAGCAACCCTCATGAAACAATTTATATCATTCGTCATCAAGGAAGCCAAGCATATCTTACGCGACAAGCGCACGATGCTCATCCTCTTCGGGATGCCCATCGTGATGATGTTGATTTTCGGCTTTGCTGTCACGACGGATGTCCGCAATGTCCGAACGGTGGTTGTCACCTCGTCGATGGATTACCAGACACAGCAAGCCATAGACCGACTTGCTGCCTCGGAATATTTCACCATCATGACGACGGTCGGCACCTCCATGGATGCGGAACGGTTGATACGCAACCAGAAGGCTGACCTTGCCATTGTCTTTGGGCAGGATTTCGCTTCCAAGAGGAATGGGGTACAGATGATAGTCGATGGTGCAGACCCTAATATGGCACAACAATGGACGAACTATGCTACACAGACCATTCTCAATCTTCCCTTCTCTGCCTCCAACATGAAGATGCTTTATAATCCACGGATGAAGTCTGCATACAATTTCGTTCCCGCCATCATGGGTATGCTCTTGATGTTGGTGTGTGCAATGATGACCTCCATCTCTATTGTTCGTGAGAAGGAGAAAGGAACGATGGAGGTGTTGCTCGTGTCGCCCGTTAAGCCTATCATGATTATCGTTGCCAAGGTTGTGCCTTACCTTGTGTTGGCATTCGTCATCCTCACCACCATCTTGTTGATGGGGCATTATGTCCTCAGTGTTCCATTGCATGGCTCTATTGTATGGATCTACCTGGTGAGTACCATCTATATTGTCCTTGCCCTCTCGTTGGGCTTGCTCATCTCAAATATCGCCAACAGCCAGCTGATGGCACTCCTACTTTCGGCGATGGTACTGCTCGTGCCTATCGTGATGCTGTCGGGTATGATATTCCCTGTTGAGTCCATGCCCGTCATCTTGCAGTGGATTTCTGCCATCGTACCACCCCGTTATTACATCGAGGCGATGCGCAAGCTGATGATTATGGGTGTGGGCATCAGAGAAGTGATGCGAGAGGTAACTATCCTTTCGGGCATCACTATCTTGCTTCTCATCATATCGCTCGCCAAGTTCAACACACGGTTGGAATAATCCCCATACCCCACATTTCCCACCAATCCCGTTAACACCATTCTCCCCATGACCCTCAAATATCTCATCCAAAAGGAGTTCTTGCAGATTCGCCGCAATGCGTTTCTCCCCCGACTCATCGTCATCTTCCCTATCATGATGATGTGTGTGATGCCATGGGTCATGAACCAAGAGGTGAAAAACATCCGTGTCGATGTGGTTGATAACGACCGCTCCCAACTCTCCCAACAAATCGTTCATAGCATTGAGGCATCCAACTATTTTATCTTCAATGGACAGAAGCCAACTTACCAAGCGGCATTGAAGGAGATAGAGACAAGCAAGGCCGATGTCATCCTTGTCATACCACAGGATTATAGCAAGGATTTGCGACAAGGAAGACAGCCGCAGGTACTCATTGCTGCCAATGCCGTGAATGGAACAAAGGGTGCGATGGGTGGGGCTTACCTGTCACAGATTGTAAATGAAGAATTTAGAATGAAGTATGAAGAGTCGGTTCCCTCCATGGGTTCTCAGCCAAACGATATTCAATCTTCAAAGTTCAATGTTCAATCTTTGTTTTTGTACAACAAACACCTCAATTATAAGGTGTTCATGATTCCCGCCCTCTTTGCCATGCTCCTCATGTTGATGTGTGGATTCCTGCCTACCCTGAACATCGTGGGCGAGAAAGAGGCGGGTACCATTGAGCAAATCAATGTCACGCCCATATCGAAATGGGCTTTCATCCTTGCCAAACTCATTCCATATTGGGTGATAGCCTTGCTACTCATCACCGTTTGCCTCGTCTTGTCGTGGCTCATCTATGGTATTACTTGCCAAGGATCGTTATGGCTCGTCTTTCTTTTGTCCATGCTACTGGCTCTGTTCTGGAGTTCCTTTGGTCTCGTCATCTCCAATTATTCCGACACGATGCAACAGGCAATATTCGTCATGTGGTTTTTCGTGGTGTCGATGTTGCTCCTTAGTGGTCTCTTCACGCCAACACGCTCCATGCCCGATTTGGCATACGCCACCACATACGTTAATCCGATGCACTATTTTATTGATGCCATCCGCACAGTCTTTGTGCGAGGTGGTGATTGGCGAAGCATCGACCACCAGGTTTTGGCACTGATGGGAATAGCCCTTGTCATGGCATGTTGGGCAGTTGTAAGTTATAAGAAAAATAGTAAATGACATATTGCAAATTAAGTTTGAATCGAAAATTAAAGTTATTTATCATACGATTATTGGCGATTATTTCAATTTATTTCGTAACTTTGCACCCTTGATAAGTATTAGCTATGGATGTTGGATTGTTGACGGCCATATCTCCAATTGATGGTCGATATAGGGGAAAGACGGAAAAACTCGCAGATTATTTCTCGGAATATGCTTTGATTCGTTATCGTGTACGTGTTGAGATTGAGTATTTCATCACGTTGTGCGAATTGCCTTTGCCGCAATTGGCAGCCTTTGACAAAACTCTCTTTGCTCGTTTACGTGACATCTACCTCCATTTCAGTGTGGATGATGCCCAGCGTGTGAAGGATATCGAGAAGATTACCAATCATGATGTTAAGGCGGTGGAGTATTTCATCAAGGAGGAGTTCGACAAAATCGGCGGCCTGGATGCCTATAAGGAGTTCATCCATTTTGGTCTCACATCCCAAGACATCAACAACACCAGTATTCCTCTTTCACTCAAGGAAGCACTCGAAGAGGAGTATATTCCGCTAATAGAAGAACTTATCAACCAACTCAACCAATATGCCAACGATTGGAAAGATGTGCCTATGTTGGCGAAAACCCATGGGCAACCCGCTTCCCCAACCCGTCTCGGCAAGGAGGTGATGGTGTTTGTCTATCGGCTACAAGAGCAATTGGATGTGTTGAAGTCATGTAAGGTCACAGCCAAGTTTGGCGGTGCCACGGGCAATTTCAATGCCCATCATGTAGCATATCCAAAAATAGACTGGCGGGCATTTGGTAATCGATTCGTCTATGATAAGTTGGGGTTGCAGCGTGAGCAATATACCACGCAGATTAGCAACTACGATTCCCTCGGCGCAATCTTTGATGCGCTACGCCGAATAAACACCATCATCATTGACCTCGATCGCGATTTCTGGATGTATATATCCATGGAATACTTCAAGCAGAAGATTAAAATGGGCGAAGTGGGGTCGAGTGCTATGCCGCATAAGGTGAATCCCATTGACTTCGAGAATAGCGAGGGCAACCTTGGCATTGCCAATGCCGTGTTGCAATTCTTGGCACAGAAATTGCCTATTAGTCGTTTGCAGCGCGACTTGACTGATTCCACGGTACTCCGCAATATAGGTGTACCCCTCGGTCATGGCATGATTGCCATGCAAAGTACGTTGAAAGGGTTACGCAAGCTGATTCTCAATGAAGATAAAATTGCCGAGGACTTGGACAACACTTGGGCAGTTGTGGCAGAAGCCATACAGACCATCCTCCGCCGTGAGGCATATCCGCATCCTTACGAGGCGTTGAAGGCATTGACCCGCACAAATGAGAAGATGACAAAGAAGACTATTCATGAGTTTATCAACACGTTGGATGTCAGTGATGATGTCAAAGTGGAGTTGCTCAACATCACACCATCCAACTATACAGGAATTAATTAAATCATATTTATTAACGTGGCCGTGAGGCCAACAAGCGATTATTTTATTATGGATTCAGAATTAGAAAACAAGCCTCAAGAACAATCTGAAGAGCAAAAGGCAAGTGGCCGCGAAGGCTATAAGCCCAGTAATTACCAAAGGGTGTATCGACCCAATAGTGGAAAACCCCAACGCCCCCGCATCAACCAATCGCAACGGGCGTATAGTTCTGACCGTTCAAGCGAGGGAGGGTTTCGTCCAGAAGGATTTGGGGAGAGACTCCAACAATCGGATAACACACAGAGAAAAGGTGGCTATCGTTCTCATTTCAATGGCAATCAAAAGCAAGGAGGTTACCAGTCTCGCCCACAAGGCGGCTATCGCCCCCGTTACGGCAACGATGACCAAGGTGGCTACCAGTCTCGCCCACAAGGCGGCTATCGTCCCCGCTATGGCAACGATGACCAAGGTGGCTACCAACCTCGCCAACAGGGTGGTTATCGTCCCCACTATGGCAATGATGAACAAGGTGGATACAAGCCTCGCCAACAGGGTGGCTATCGCCCTCGATATGGCAACGAGGAGCAGGGTGGCTACCAACCTCGTCAGCAAGGCGGCTATCGTCCAAGATACAATGAAGGTGGTGGTTACCAAACTCGCCCGCAGGGTGGTTATGGTTCACAACATGGTGGTGGTTACCAGCAGGGTGGCAATTACCCAAAACCTAACCGTGTACAAAAAGCTAAACCCAATTTGAAGAAACGCATTGATTACAAGGAGATCAATATCGATCCCGATGCACCCTTGCGTCTCAATAAATTCCTGGCTAATGCTGGTGTGTGCTCTCGTCGCGAGGCAGATGACTTCATCACGGCAGGTGTCGTGTCGGTGAATGGCGTGATTGTCACCGAATTGGGAACCAAGGTGAAACGCAGTGATGAGGTGTTGTTCCATGACCAGGTTGTCAAGATGGAGAAAAAAGTATATGTGTTGCTCAATAAACCTAAGGATTGTGTCACCACCAGTGATGACCCACAGCAGCGCAAGACGGTGATGGACTTGGTGAAGGATGCTTGTCCAGAACGTATTTACCCAGTGGGAAGGCTTGACCGTAACACAACAGGTGTTCTGCTTTTGACCAATGATGGTGAGTTGGCAAGTAAACTCACACACCCTAAATTTCTCAAGAAGAAGATTTACCATGTGTTCCTCGATAAGAAAGTGACAGCCCATGACATGCAGCAGATTGCCGAGGGCGTTCAATTGGAGGACGGCGAGGTACATGCCGATGCCATTGAATATGCAGATGATAATGACAAGACACAGGTCGGTATAGAGATTCATAGCGGCAAGAACCGCATCGTGCGCCGTATCTTTGAGAGTTTGGGCTACCGCGTAGTGAAGCTTGACCGTGTGCAGTTTGCTGGTCTCACCAAGAAAGGTGTGCGCCGTGGCGACTGGCGTTATCTCACTGAGAAGGAAGTTGACATACTGCGTATGGGTGCATTTGAATAATCAATTTCAACAAAAGCTATGACGAAGAATAATATTCGTAGGACCAAGGTGGTTGATGCTTTGCGTCGGACAGACTTTGGTTCTATCATCAATGTGAAAGGATGGGTGCGTACCCATCGTAGTAGTAAGGTTGTTGATTTCATTGCCCTCAATGATGGCTCTACCATCAAGAATATCCAAATTGTGGTAGACCCCACGAAGTTTGACAGTGAACTGCTCAAGCAAATTACTACGGGTGCTTGCATTTCTGCTATTGGTACGTTGGTGGCGAGCCAAGGTGCGGGTCAGGCTTCTGAGATTCAGTGTGAAAGCATTGAGGTCTATGGCTTGTGTGGTAATGACTTTCCTATGCAGAAGAAAGGACAGACCTTTGAGTTTATGCGCCAACATGCCCACATGCGCCTACGGACTAATACCTTTGGCGCAGTGATGCGTATTCGTCACAACATGGCGATAGCTATCCACCAATATTTCCATGAACATGGATTTTTCTATTTCCACACCCCCATTATCACGGCAAGTGATTGCGAGGGAGCTGGGGAAATGTTCCAAGTGACCACCAAGAACCTTTACGACCTAAAGAAGGACGATGAGGGCAAGATTATCTATGATGATGATTTCTTCGGAAAGATGACTTCGCTCACCGTCTCTGGGCAATTGGAAGGTGAATTAGGTGCTACGGCTCTTGGTCAGATTTATACCTTTGGCCCCACGTTCCGTGCCGAGAATTCCAACACACCGCGACACCTCGCCGAGTTTTGGATGATTGAGCCAGAGGTGGCGTTTATCGACTTGAATGATTTGATGGACTTGGAGGAGGACTTTATTAAGTATTGTGTGAAATGGGCACTCGATAATTGTCAAGACGACTTGGAGTTCTTGAACAAGATGATTGACAAAACTTTGCTTGAAAGGTTGCAAGGGGTGCTGAAGAATGACTTTGTCCGACTGCCTTACACCGAGGGCATCAAAATCTTGGAGGATGCTGTTGCCAAAGGGCATAAGTTTGAGTTCCCTATCTCATGGGGTACTGACCTCGCCAGCGAGCATGAACGTTACTTGGTGGAGCATTACTTCAAGAAGCCTGTCATCATGACTGACTATCCCAAAGACATTAAGGCATTCTACATGAAGATTAATGAGGATGGCAAGACCGTGCAGGGTACAGATGTTCTCTTCCCGCAAATCGGCGAGATTATCGGTGGCTCTGTCCGTGAGGAGAATTATGACAAGTTGATGGGTGAGATCAAAAGGCGTGACATCCCCATGAAGGACATGTGGTGGTATCTCGACACCCGCCGCTTCGGCACCGTGCCCCACAGCGGCTTCGGTCTGGGCTTTGAGCGTCTCATCCTCTTTGTCACGGGAATGCAGAACATCCGCGATGTCATCCCCTTCCCACGGACACCTAAGTCGGCGGAGTTTTAAATTTTGATAATTGTTTCGAAAGATAATGTCATTGACCATCGCATGATACACATACGATGGTCAATGTTTATTAGAGGCTTATACGTATTTCCTTGCCAAGATATTCCACGTCCTTGCTTTCTCCCTTGATGTTCGTTAGGTGGAAAATACGAGCTTTGGGCATCCCCTTGAATGTCCCCTGGCGGTCGTGGATGGTGAGTTGATGGCTGGCATCGTCCCATCTGAAGGTGGTGGTGGCATATTGCCCCTTCTCGTAGCCATAGCCATCACCCTCGTCTTCATACAAGGTGAATGTGCCATCTGCACCAGGGTAGACGCGAATTTCTATGTCCTCCCATGTGGCACTGCTGCTGTGTTGCACGGCTGCTCCCCAAGGTAGGATGGTCCCAGCCTTGACATAAACGGGCATCTCTTGGATGGGGCAAGGGCGCATAATTTCCTGTCCACCTTGTTCCTTGTTGTTGGTCCAGAAGTCATACCAATCGGAACCAGCGGGAAGATACACCTTAACGGGTGCGCTAATCTTACGGATGTCATCGCCTTGGTACATCAGATGTCCTGTGTGTTTGTTGTCTTGCCAAGAATAAAGCGGATCGGTGACAGGTTTCACCAAGAGTGAGCGTCCAAACATGTATTGGTCGTTGAGCGTAATGGCGTGTTTGTCCTTGGCGAAATCCATCACCAACGGACGCATCAAGGTGCCGCTGTTCAATGTCACGTCGCCCTGTGCGCTATAGATGTATGGCAATAGATGGTAGCGCAGTTCGATAAATTGCTTTTGCACGTCGTAAGCCCAGTCGCCTGGATTGCCAAATTCGTAAATCTCATTGATCATAGGCGAGGAGCAGTGGTTGCGCATCAAGGGCATAAACGTACCCCATTGCATCCACCTCACTTGCAACTCCTGCATGGCAGGGTTCTTGGGATTGTTGCCGTAATCCCAACCAAAGAACCCTCCGAGATCGGTATTCCAGAAAGGAATACCACAGATGGTGTAATTGAGTCCGCTCGGAACTTGGTTTTTCATTGTCCTCCAATTGCTCGTCACATCGCCGCTCCATGAGAACGCCCCATAGTGTTGCAAGCCAAACTGCCCACTACGTGTCATCTGTAGGATGCGTTTCTTGTTGTCTTTCATCTTTCGTTGATGCTCATAGATGCCTCTGTTGTGAACCAAGGCAAAGGCGTTCTTCACGCTGCGCCACGTGCCAAGGTAGGTCTTATAGTCATCGTCGCCTGGCTTCTCGAAGTGGTCTGGCTCCGTGGAGTCGGTCCACCATGCGTCAAACCCCATTCGATAGAGGTTGGTGAGATGCTTCCAATAGATGTCCCGTGCCTTGGGATTGAAGGGATCGTAAGGGATGGTACCACTATTGCGGGGCCACGTCTCGAAGGGTAGCAATGCCCCGATAGCCTGTAACTCCTTGTATTGGTCGGTCCACGGACCGAAGCTTGCCCAGATGCTTATCATCAGATGTGCGTCTTGGCTATGTACATAGTCCACCATCTCCTGTGGCGTTTTCAGTCGAGGCTCGCTCTGTGCTTTCATGTTACGCATGTCTTTGGGTAAGTATTTTGCCCAAGCGGGGTCGTCCACCTTATTAATATAATATGGGTTCATGAATCGCATGGCGTTCCAGTTGGAGTCGCAACCCCAGTATTGCCAGTCTTGCACGATGCCATCGAGGGGAACATCCAGTTCGCGGTAGCGGTCAAGCACCCCAGCCAGTTCGTCGCTCGTCTTATAACGCTCGCGGCATTGCCAGTAGCCCATTGCCCACAAGGGGAACATGGTTGCCTGTCCTGTCAACTTGCGTATCTGTGCTACCACGCCGTCTTGTGTGCCGTCGCTGTACATAAGATAATAGTCTGTCATGTCTGCCACTTCAGAACGGAAGCATGTTCCCTTGTCGTCATCGTCGAAGAATGACAGTCCCATGTTGTCCCAGAACAATCCATATCCTTTCTCTGAGGTGAAATAGGGAATGGTGATGTTGGCGTTGGTATTCCACAACTTCACGTGTTTGCCACGTTGGTTGAGGTCTCTGTCCTGACGCTGGCCAAGTCCGAAGATGCATTCCTCCTTTTCCAACTGGAATGCCTGAGTAGCAATGTAATGCCCAGCGTCGGCATCGCCCGTGCGCAACTCAAAGGTGGCAGGGCTTGACTCGGCAATCAGTTGGCTCCCGTCTATGGATCGGAACGTGACTTGGCATGTTCGTTTGTCTACGGAAACACACAAGGCAGTGCTGCGCCATTCCACTTTGTCATTCGTTTCAGTTTTTTCCAATGCCACTTTCTCTGGTGTCATGATAACGGAGAAGCTCTCTTTCTTTGGCATCTCCTTCATCGTGGATGGGTATTTCACGACACGCACGATGGTGGGTGCATAAAACTGTACTTGGCAAATCATGTTGCCATTGTCGATACGCTCAGCCTCTGTCGGCTTGGCATGTGCCCAGTGAGAAAGACAAAGGGCAAGAAATAAGGCAAATAGTTGTTTCATATAAAAGTTGTTATAGGTTTATTCTACATTCCGTCTATGCTCAAACTCGATGTCGTTTTCTATCACCACGTTGCGCATATTCTTCAATAAGTCGGAAGCAAAGATGAAATCCGTAAGACGACGGTTCTTACTGTGCATCACTTGGCTACTCACGCCCTGCCATTCCTTCTCGCCTTTGTAGATGAAAAGGATGTTCTCGCCGATGCCCATGACAGAGTTCATGTCGTGGGTGTTGATGATGGTGGTAATACCAAGGTCATGCGTGATGTTGGAAAGCAGTTCGTCAATGACCAACGAGGTCTTGGGGTCAAGTCCACTATTCGGCTCGTCGCAGAAGAGATATTTCGGATTCAGCACTATCGCCCTTGCGATAGCAACACGCTTCTGCATTCCTCCCGATATTTCCGCTGGGAACTTGTTTTCCGCCCCCACGAGGTTCACGCGGTCGAGGCATTCCATTGCCCGTTTCTTGCGGTCGCTATAATTCATGGGTGAGAACATATCGAGGGGGAACATCACGTTTTCCAAAACGGAGAGAGAGTCAAACAATGCCGCACTCTGGAAAATCATGCCCATCTCGCGCCGCATCATCACTTTCTCTTTCTTGGTCATCCGCACGAAGTCGCGCCCGTCATACAACACCTCGCCCTTGGTGGGTTCCAACAATCCCACAAGGTTTTTCATCAATACGGTCTTGCCTGAGCCACTTTGACCAATAATGAGATTGGTCTTGCCGTCCTCAAATACGGTGTTGATGTCTTTCAACACTTCCTTGTCCTCAAAAGACTTATATAGATGTTTTACTTCAATCATATTATTGGGAGTTCAGGAGTTCAAGGAGTTCAGG
>JAFYZV010000127.1 GCA_017548525.1 Prevotella sp. | reverse complement strand
ACAGGACAGTCGTTCCTCAGCTTTGCACAAGCCGTGGTGACGGTTGTCAATCGGCGCAACAAAGAGTTGGCACCGACGAAGATTGTGGGGATAGGACAGGATTGAAAGGTTTCCCTCTCAGAGAACTAAATTATATAGGATGATGTCAAGACAATTATTGGGAATGGTGTACCTATAGCTTATTGGTTGCCATTTGCTGTTTCCTTGCCTTTGCCTCTGTAGCCTTTTTCCTTAGTCGTTGGATTTCCTCATTGGCATGGTGGTGAGCTTGTTGTATCTGGAAGCGATAGATGGCACATGTCATGAAGAAGTAGACCGCCACTTGTACCCAAAGAGCTTGGTATTCCAATTTGATGTCTGCCAAGGTTGCCCCCATTGAGTTGAGACGCACGAAGCCACGAATGCCGAAAGTGGAAGGGAATATACATGCCACGGCCCGCCAAGCACCGGGTATATCTGTCTGCGGCCATGATATTCCCGAGAGGAAAAGGAGTGGCACGGATGCGAATACCACTATCAGCATGACATTCTCGCGGTAGCGGATGGTACATGAAATCATCATCCCGAAGAATATCGTAGCGAGGATATAGGGTACCATTAGTCCCAACAACTCTTTGCCGCCGATGATTTGCGCGAAACCGAATAGCTTGGGTACGACCAACGTGAGATAGGCTCCCATGATGGCATATACCATGAAATAACAGAGCGACTTACCGAGTACGATACGGAAGATGCCGTTGTAATGGTGACTGATGGGTACGAGGTCGCGGTAGCGATTGGTTTCCCGTGCCGTTCCCGATCCGAGTCCGATGCCGAGGATGAGTGTCTGGTGGAGGATGAGCATCAGCACCCCTGGGATGAGAAAGTCGGCATAGCCGCCCGTGCTGTTAAAGATGGGTACCTCGTGGATATCCAATGGCCGTGTGGATAGCTCCTCATCGTGAGTGGTATAGTTGCCTGGGGTGTTATGAAGCTGTATCTTCGTATTTGCCGCTCCCGACACTGCGGTTGCCGCTTGGTATATAGCTTTGTAATAGAGCATAATGCTCATGTCGCAGTAGACGCTGAGGGTAGACTGTTTACCACGTATGACGTTCTTCTCGAAGTCGGCAGGAAAGTACAGAATACCCTTGACAACTTGGTTGCCAATGAGTTGTTTTGCCTCTTCTATGTTATTGCAATGATAGGATACCTTGACATCTGGGGTGGCATCGTAGTTGCGGATGAACGTGCGGCTCATATTGCTTTTCGACATATCAACGACAGCGACAGGGACCTCTCGCACAAGTTCTGCGCTGTAAATCCACGAATAGAGTAGGGGATAAGCCAATGGAACCAATATGAAGAAGATGAGCACGCCCTCGTCTTTCACGGTGGCAATCATTTCCTTAGCCCATATATGGCACATGTCGTGCAGGCCCTCGTTGATTTGTTGTATGAGCGTTTGCTTTTTCACTTCTTCAGGTTTTAAGGGATATATACGTATGTGAGCATGGCTTTCTTGATGTTATGGAGTACAATCAGAGGCAAGGCGGCGATGATGATGAGCGCGCCGATGTAAGGCCAAGCGTCCATAATCGGATAGCCATTGAACACGCAAATGCGGTATATCATGAAATAATGGCGCATGGGGAACAATTGGGCGATGGCTTGGATGATGGGGTTCATTGCGGAAAGTGGGAATGAGGCTCCCATCACCGAGAAACTCAATGCTGCCCATAGGGAGCAGATACTCATGGACATGCGCAAAGAGGGCATGAGGCCAAAGGCAAATACCCCGAATCCTTGTCCTGCCAATACGGCAAGCAGCCCCAGGATTAATACGCTCAAGACGGATCCGGAGTGTGGGAAATGCAGGACACCATAAAGATAGTACATGTAGAAGTACATCATGGTGAGGTTGATGAGGAATTGTGGCAGCATCTTGCCGATGAGGGCGATGACGATGTTGTTATCTGCCATGGCCATCCATTCCTTGGAGCGGTTGAACTTCATCTCCGTGCCGATGGAATAGGCGGAGATGAGAAAGAAGAACAGCATCAGGCAAGCTGGTGCGAGAGCCGTGCTGAGATAAACATTGTAGTCTATCTCTGGATTGTTGATGGGATGGAGGTTGATGCTTATCGGCATGAGGAAAGCCTTGATTTCATCGGGTGTCTTTCCCAAGGCAGACAACTTGGCAGACCCTACTGCCGCCGACCCAAGCATCGTTATGGTCTTGAGGTCACGGAATACCAATGATCCCGACGTGACGCAAACTTGGCTGTAATAGAATGATACTTTCGGCTGGCGCGACGCAAGGAGGTCTGCCATCGTATTCTTGGGGAAATAGATGAATCCAACTATCTCGTTGCGCTGGATAGCTTTACGCGCCTCGTTGATGTTGGGAAAATGAGCGACAACCTTCGTTGTCTGGAACGCATCGAGTTTGTGAGTCAAGGTTCTTGTCATGGAGGAGTAGTCAAAATCTACCACGCCCACAGGCAAATCCGTGGGTTGTCCCTTTTCCAACAATGACGTGAAAAAGAAAATCACGAGCAACGGGAAAAGTACCAGGCAAAAGAGGTAGATGAGATTGCCCCTCATGATGCCACACTCTCGCAAGGCGATGCGATAGATCCTTTTCATGGGAATGGTCATTCTTTCACGATGAGCGACATGCCAGGGCGCAGTCCCTCGAAAAGACTTACTGGGCGAGCTTTCACCTCAAATGTCTTCAAGTCATATTGTCCATTTGCCTTGGTAGCTTTCCATACGGCATACGACCCTTGGTCCTTGATGTAAAAGACTTTCATCTTCAGCTCCTTGTTGAAGGCGGGGGAATATGCGGTGATGACATCGCCCACCTTCATTCCTTTCAGTTGGTCTTCACGCACGTTGAAAGTACCCCATAGGTCTTTCATCACGGCGACGCTCATGATGGGGGAACCCGTGCCAACCAATTCGCCGACCTTGGGATAGACCTCGCTCACCTCGCCCTCCTCGGTGGCAACTTGTACAGACTCCCTCAACAGAGACTTCATCACGTCAACGGCACCTTTGGCTGCGCGAGCCTGTTGCGAGGCTGCCTCGCGCTCCTCTTGCCGCGCTCCGTTTCTTGCCATGTCGTATTGGCTCTGGGCAGCGAGCACCTGTGCCTCCGATGCCTTATAAGCTGCAAATGCCTCGTCGCGCTTTTGGGCGCTCATCACGCCCTCGTCAAAGAGGTTTTGCACACGCTTGTACGACTTCTGGGCGATGTCACGGGCTGCGATGGCTTGTTGTAAGAGTTGGAATGCTGCCTGTATCTGTTCCTTCCTCGCACCGTTGTTGGCCATGTCTTTCATGGCGTTGGCGGCACCTTGGGTGGCTTCCGCTGCCCTTTTCTGTGCTTCTACTTCGGGGATTTCGAGGATGGCGAGGGTGTCGCCCACGTGTACAAAGTCACCCTCTTGGACTCTCAGTTCCAAGATACGCCCTGGTACCTTGCTGGAGACACGGTATTCTGTCACTTCCACTTCCCCTTGGATGATTTCCTTGGTACGTCCCAAGGTAAAGAAACCGATAAGTGCCACGATTGCTATTACTGCCAAGAATCCAAGGATGGCAAGCAAAATGTTGTTATGTTGTGATTTAGCAGACATAATATATAATGTGTTATTTTTCTGTTGTTAATAATCTGTTCCTAATGTACCCAATGCTTTCTGTAAGTCAACTTGACAGAGTTTCAATTCTATCTCGGCATCAATTTTCTGTGTGTGGGCTTGTTGCCAAGCCGTCTGGGCGGCAACGACCTCAGTGATTTGCATGACTCCCTCACTGAAACCAAGGTTGGCGCAGCGTAGGTTCTCCTCTGCTTGTTCCAAGTTTTTGGTACTCATTACCAACCTTTTGTTGGCTTCCTTGACCTTAAAGGCACTCTGGCTCACTTGCAAGTCTATTTTCTCACGTGCCTCGGTCAGCTCCATTTCGGCCATGTTGGTGGCTGCCTTGGCGGCATTGACCTTGTATCGTCCCTCGTGCCACGTCCAAATGGGGACGCGCACCATCACCCCCACGTGGAACAATCCGCCGAACTTGCGCTGAAAACCATTGAGCACATTGGGGTTGGAGAGGGTGTATCCGCCTAACGCAGCTATCTGTGGCATGTATTCGGCACGGATGAGCTTGATGTTTTGCTTGCTCAGGTCGATGGTGTTCTGCAACATCTTCAATTCTGGACGGTTGCTCATGGCAAGCTCCTTGTCGAATGTGCTTGTGGTAATTGTTGCGCCCAATGATGCCTTTCCCTCATCTTCAAGGGTGATTTCCTCATCCATGGGAATGCCGCAGAGCTGGCAAAGGTACATCTTGGCAAGCACAAGGCCGTCCTCCACTTGCGTTTTGGCCATCTCCGCCTCGTTAACACGTACATCTACACGTAACCCATCGGCTTTGGTGCAGACACCCTCGCGGATCATCTTCTTCACATCATCGCTGAATTTTTCGGTCAGTTGGAGGTATTGGCTTGCCAATGCGTCTTTCTGTTTGAGTGAGACGACGAGCCAATATGCTTGGTCGATGCTATGGATGGTACCCTGTGTCTGGGCATCGATGTTGTTGTAAGCTAGCTTCTCGCTAATCTCCGCCATCTTGTTGGCAGCGGTAATGGCACCACCCATGTAAATGGGCTGGCGCACGGCGAGGGTAGCGGTGAAGATGTTTCGCGTGTCTGTACGGAACGCATCCTTGATTTGGTTACCCACATTGTTTAAGGCGGTAGCGACAGATGTGGTTGTGTTGCTCAGCAACTCACCCAATGCCGAGGCTTGTTGCATGGTGATGACACCCTTTTGCACCAGGTCGGTCATCACGGCGTTGGCATTGCCACCCAAGCCTGCGGCGAGATTTGTCCCGAGATTGGATAAAGTGTTCTTTTGGTCATCGTTAAGTAAGGAGAATTCCCTGCTCGTAAAGATGTAGGAGCCCGCTGCATCCACCTTGGGTAGATATTTGGTCTTGACCGCCAGACGTGTGTTATGGGCAACGTCTTGCTTGAGTTTTGAGATGTTCAATTGCTTGTTGTTGCGCAATGCCAACGCCCTGCAACTGTCAAGACTCAGTATTCGCTGGGCGGAAATGGGCAATGCGCTTCCTACTAATAAAACAAATGATAATAACTTTCTCATCAATATATGTTTAAAGGATGGGTCGTTTGGGATGAATGGGTTGAATGGAATTATTGCTTGAAGGTAAAACTCTTGGAGCCAATCAAGTGACCTCCGGCGAAGATACTCACCTGGTAAGTGCCGCCTACCATCGCTTGGTCTACGTTCCAATAGAGGGTCACGGGAGCCTCTTGTCCGCCATATTCCACGCTCTTCTTCATCGTATATTGCAGGGTGCGGTTCTCATAGTCGAATGTTCCAGCGTTTCCGAGGATTGCTCCTGTGGGTGTAATGATGCGCACATACACGTTTTTCATGCCACTTGAGGCGGTGACGTTTTTCGCCAAGGCGAAGTCCACTTGTACCGTCTTACATTTTTTCATGTTATCGGTCTGGCGTCCGCGCTTGTTCTGGGCAGTCATGCGAATGTTGATGGCATCGAGCTGGGCAGCAATGGCAACCTTCTCAGACAAGGAAACCTTCTCGTTGTTGAGGCCTTGGATTTGCTTTGTCGCCTCCTCGTATTGGCTCTTCATGCGGGTATTCTCCTCAACAAGGTTTTGGTTAAGGCGGTTTAGTGAGTCGATTTCCAGCACGTAACTGCGGATGACGGCACGGACGGTGGCGAGCTCCTTCTTCAGTCGGGTGATTTCGCGGGCATCTTCTGCTTTCACTCTTTTCAACTCAGCCAGCAACCGTTGTGTCTTCTCCTGCTCGGCAGAGAGTTGTGCAATGATGGAATCGTTGTTGATTTTGGTCTTCATCTCGCTGTATTGGAGGGCGAATTGCTGGTATTCGTTTTCCATCTCCTGCTTATCGAGTTCTGCCAACTCCTGCATTTCCTGATTGTGTTTCTTCTGTTTGTCCAAGTCACGATAAAGGTAAACGATACCGCCTATAAGTGCTGCGAGCAACAGGATTAACAGTGCAATCAAAAATTTCTTCATCCTTTCGAGTTTATTTACAAATTGCAAAAATAATGTTTTTATATTTATTGACAAAGAAAAAGCCATTTCTAATTGATTATTATATTCTTTTTTATCATTTTTATCGAAAATTAGAATAATTATATGTGGTGTTTGTGGGGAATAAAGGTATGGTTTATTTGGAAAGAATAGGGCATTTGGAGTGTACAAATGTATCGTTTGCCACCGTAAGAGGATGAGCGGTTTTAGCCAAAAAAGATAGAAATTGATGATTGAAGATTGAAAACGAGTGAATGTTCAATTTTTTTATGTACTTTTGCAAATGCTATAGGGGAAATTTCTCTCCACTTGTACATTTCATTTTGTGACCAAATGGATTCAAAAGACGTATTGGTATCAATTAATTGTCTGGTATATAACCATGAACCTTTTTTGCGAAAGTGTTTGGATGGCTTTCTAATGCAAGAGACGACATTTGCATTTGAAGTGATTGTTCATGACGATGCGTCAACAGATGGTTCGACAGACATCATCCGTGAATATGCGAAGTCGTTTCCAGATATTATCAAACCCATGTATGAGGAGGAAAACCAATTTTCAGAAAATGGTGCATTTGCCTTGGAGAAAAGAATGTTCCAAGCATCTTCCCCAACATCGAAATACATTGCACTTTGTGAAGGTGATGATTATTGGGCCGACCCGCATAAGTTGCAAAGACAGTTTGAGGCACTTGAGAAGTATCCAGCGTGTTCGTTCTGTAGTACGGGTTTTAGGATCGTAAAAAAGGATGGAAATAATGAGGATGTGACAATCTATGATAATGGGAGTGACGTTTCATTCTATGGCATTGAGAGTTGGACAAAAAAATGGGTACACCAACCTTTAACGCTTTTCATTCGCAAAGACGTATATGATTTCTGTATGGAGGAATTGAGCAAATATTATAGGCCGAAAGATGCTCATGTGATATACTATTTGTTTAAGAAAGGAAGATGTGTCTACATTCCATGTTGCATGGGAGTGTATAATGAATCGGGATTGGGTGTGTGGAGTTCTAAGTCTTATTCCCAGCAAATAGCGATGAACTTAAAAGTGAGACGTGATTTGTACAAGAACAACGGTAACGACCCTGATGTGTACCCTCCTTATATGCTTTACATATTCACAAACTTGAAGAATCTGGATACGAAGAATCATTTACAATTGTTGGGTGAAGGAATGAGGGAAGCTACCTCTTGGAAAGACAGAATGAAGTTGATGAAAAGTTATTTGGTGTTCGTTAAGCATAGGATTCTATGCTGCATTTGCCACTAATTGTTTGTAGGTTTTCGTGGTTTTGTGCTTCCCTTTTTGTTCTTGGGCCTTTTCCCGCCTTTCCCTTTTCCTCCCCTGTGGTGAAAATGCCTATGGCGGCTTTCTTTCTTGGGGATAGCTTTGTATTCCGGTCCTTCACCGATGTCTTGAGGTAGCGGATTCTTGTCAATGGTCTTTTCAAGGAATTGCTCAATCTGTATGAAATAGCGGATGTCTTTGTCGCTGATGAAGGTGACGGCTCGTCCGTCCTTTTCCGCCCTTGCCGTGCGCCCGATGCGGTGTACATAATCTTCGGCATCGCGTGGCACGTCGTAGTTGATGACCATGGAAATGTCGTCGATGTCGATTCCCCGTGAGAGAATGTCCGTTGCCACAAGAACGTCAATCTGTCCACTCTTGAAGAGGAACATCATTTCATCGCGCTCGGGTTGTGTCAAGTCGCTATGCATCTCCCCGCTATTGATGCCCATGCGTTTCAGTTCGCGGTTGATGTCTTTCGCCTTATTGATTTTCCCAGAGAATATGATGACGCGCTTTAGTTGCTCGTGCGAGAACATGTCCTTGATAATCTTTAGCTTCTGAGGTTCATAGCAGACGAATGCAGACTGTTGGATTTTCTCGGCGGGTTTGCTCACGGCAATCTTCATTTCCACGTGATTGTGGAGCAATGTCTTGGCAAGTTCTTCTATCTTGTCGGGCATGGTGGCAGAGAACATAATGGTCTGTCGCTTCTTGGGTAGATGCTTGGCAATGGAGAGAATGTCCTCGGAGAATCCCATGTCGAGCATACGGTCAGCCTCATCAAGAACAAAGAATGACACTCGGCTCATATCGAGGTTTCCCATTGTCAGATGGGAGATGAGTCGTCCTGGCGTGGCGATAATGACCGATGCCCCCATGCGGAGCGACCGCAGTTCTTGATCATAGCGTGTGCCGTCATTTCCCCCATAGATAGCACAACTCCCCACATTATTTAAATAATAGCCAAAACCCTGCATGGCTTGGTCTATCTGTTGGGCGAGTTCACGGGTAGGAGCCATGATGACACAGTTGACGGCATCCTCGGGATAGCCTCCGTCGTCAAGCAATGAAAGGATGGGCAGGAGGTATGCGGCGGTCTTGCCTGTCCCTGTCTGTGCCACGCCTAAAACATCGTGACCTTCAAGGATTTCGGGTATGCACTTCTCCTGTATGGGTGTACACTCCTCAAAGTGCATGTCATCAAGTGCGTCTAATATATTGTCGTTTAAGTTTAATTCGTCGAAATACATATATTTTATTATATGGTTAATGATTAAATGATGAAGTTATGCGCTTTGCACAGTGAAAAGGTTTTGAATCAATAAGTAAAAATATCTTAATACTTCTACCTTTTTTACATAAATCACTTCCTACTTCGTAATTCATACTTCCTACTTTTAATTGGGTGCCTGGCGATAACAGAAGTAAGCGATTACCGCAAAAATAATATTGGGAATCCACGCCGCCAGCATCGGTGGGGTATTCGCGTTGATGGCGAAGGTGGAACAGACGGTTTGTAACATGATATAGGTGAAGCTCAATGCCAAACCGATGCCAAGGTAAAGCCCCATTCCCCCTTTGCGCTTGCGTGAAGAGAGCGAAACGCCGATGGTGGTAAGGATAAACGAGGCAAAGGATGAGGCGATGCGTTTGTGGTATTCCACTTGGTATTGCACCACGTTGCCGCTGCCTCGATTGATTTGCTTGGAGATGTATTCTTTGAGTTCAGGGCTTGTGAAAGTCTCCTGTTGCCCTTTGGAATAGACGAGGTCGGTGGGTTCCATCATGATGACCGTGTCGCATTTCGCCCCGCTTGTGATGTGTTCGCGTAACCCTTTGAGTTGCCTGATTTTCCAATGGCTTGCTTTCCAATGATATTTGGAGTCGGAGATGGTATCGTATTGTATCTCCGTGGCAGTCATGTGGCTCACCAGTTTTTTGTTGTCAAACTTATCCAAGGAGAACCCATAGCCCCGCTTGAGAGTGTTGTCGTAATGCTGGATGTAGGCGATGATGCCTGGTCCCACTTGTAGTTGTACATTCTCTGCGGATGTGTTTTTCTTCTTGTTCTTGTACATCGATTCAAAGTTCTGTCGTATCACCGTGCCATGAGGGATGACGTAGGCACTGAGGTAAAAGGAAAGCAAGGAGATTATGACGCAAGAAATCATGTACGGACGCATGAGCCGCTTGAAGGAGACGCCCGCTGCCAACATGGATATGATTTCCGAATTACCCGCCAACTTGGAAGTGAAGAATATGACGGCGATGAATACGAACAGCGGACTGAACAAATTGGCGAAGTAGGGTATGAAGTTCAAGTAATAGTCAAAGACAATTGCCTTAAGCGGTGCGTGGTATTGTGTGAACTTTGCCAAGTGTTCATTGACATCAAACACGATGGATATGGAAATAATCAGCACAATGGAGTAGATGTATGTGCCAATGAACTTCTTGATGATGTACCAATCAAGTGTCTTGATGTATCGTCTCGGGTCAAGTTTCTTCAACATCAGCTTATACTCTTTTACCTAATTGTTCGATGATGGAGCGTTTCCATCCTACGAAATCCCCCTGTATGATATGGCGACGGGCATCGCCCACAAGGCGGAGGTAGAATGCGAGGTTGTGGATGCTGGCGATTTGTAGAGCCAATAGCTCTTGTGCTTTGAAGAGATGATGGAGGAAGGCCTTGGTGTAGATGCGATCCACGTCACATCCCTCCTCATCAATGGGGGTGAAGTCATACTCCCATTTCTTGTTGCGCATGTTCATGGTACCATTGTAGGTGAACAGCATCCCGTTGCGACCATTGCGGGTGGGCATGACGCAATCAAACATATCCACACCGCGCTCGATGGCTTCGAGGATGTTTTGTGGCGTTCCCACGCCCATCAGATAGCGTGGCTTGTCCTTGGGAAGAATCTCGTTGACCACCTCTATCATCTCGTACATCACTTCTGTTGGCTCGCCCACGGCAAGTCCGCCGATGGCGTTGCCGTCTGCTCCTTTGTCGGCAACATGCTTGGCGGCATCACGTCGCAAGTCTTTGTATGTACATCCTTGGACGATGGGGAAAAGGCTTTGCTCATATCCATAAAGCGGTTCGGTCTCCTCGAATCGCTTGACGCAACGGTCGAGCCATCGCTGGGTCAGCCCTAAACTCTTTTTCGCATAGGTATAATCACTCTGTCCTGGGGGACATTCGTCTAACGCCATCATGATGTCAGCACCGATTATACGCTCCGTATCCATCACATTCTCAGGGGTGAAGATGTGTTTCGACCCGTCAATATGTGAGCGGAACTCACATCCCTCCTCACGTAATTTGCGAATACTTGTCAAAGAGAATACTTGAAAGCCGCCAGAATCAGTAAGGATGGGACGTTCCCAACCGTTGAAGCCATGCAGCCCGCCTGCCTTGCGGAGGATGTCGAGTCCTGGGCGGAGATAAAGATGATAGGTGTTCCCGAGGATGATTTGCGCCTTCACCTGTTGGCGCAGCTCCTCGAAATGCACCCCTTTCACCGTCCCGCAAGTTCCCACGGGCATGAAGATAGGGGTCTCTATCTTCCCATGTTCCGTAGTGATGACCCCTGCACGGGCATCCGAGGTGTTGTCGGTATGTTGCAGTTCAAACGTCATTTCTTCTCCTCTTCAACAGTTAGTGTGATGGGGTTTTTCACGATTTCGTCTGTCAAGGCGAAATCCCAAACGTCTTTCACGTTCTCCACATAGTGGAATGTGACCCCTTTGAGGTAGACATCGGGTATCTCGTCGATGTCTTTCTTGTTGTCTTGGCACATTAAGATGTCTGTGATACCCGCACGCTTGGCGGCAAGGATTTTCTCCTTGATACCTCCTACGGGCAAGACTTTGCCACGGAGAGTTATCTCGCCCGTCATGGCCGTGTTCTTACGAACCTTGCGTTGCGTGAGAGCCGAGGCTATGGATGTGGCAATGGTGATGCCCGCCGATGGACCGTCTTTTGGTGTTGCACCCTCTGGCACGTGGATGTGGATGTTCCATTGGTCGAAGATGCGGTAGTCGATGCCGAGGAAGTCCACATGGGCTTTCACATATTCCAAGGCGATGACCGCCGACTCTTTCATCACGTCACCGAGGTTGCCCGTCAAGGTGAGTTTAGCAGCCTTGCTTTTCGATAGCGAGGTCTCAATGAATAGGATTTCACCACCTACACTCGTCCATGCCAAGCCTGTCACCACGCCAGCGTAGTCGTTGCCTTGGTAGATGTCGCGGTAATAGGGGGGCTTGCCAAGCAACTCAGTAAGTTGGTCAGGAGTGATTTTTTTGTAAGGTAATTCACCATCACGGGCTTTCATGAATGCCATTTTGCGTAATGCCTTGTTGATTTGCTTTTCCAACTGCCTAACGCCACTCTCACGGGAATATTGCTCAATGATCTTTTCGATAGCAACTTTCGTGAACGAAGGAATTACCTTGTCGAGGATCAAACCGCTATTCTCCAGTTCCTTGGGAATGAGATGTCTCTTGGCAATTTCAATCTTTTCCTCGGTGATATAGCCGCTTACCTCAATGATCTCCATACGGTCGAGAAGGGGGCGAGGAATGGTATTCAAGTCATTCGCCGTGGCAATGAAGAGTACTTTCGACAAGTCATAATCCACGTCAAGATAATTGTCATGGAAGGCATAGTTCTGTTCTGGATCCAACACCTCAAGTAAGGCAGAGGCAGGATCTCCATTGATGGTGTGCTGTGTCACCTTGTCTATCTCGTCCAAAATGAACACGGGATTCGACGAGCCAGCCTTTTGGATGTTCTTGATGATACGTCCCGGCATGGCTCCCACGTATGTACGCCGATGCCCGCGAATCTCGCTCTCGTCGTGCAAGCCACCAAGGCTCATCCTCACATACTTGCGTTTCATCGCCGAGGCGATGCTCTTGCCAAGAGATGTTTTGCCTACGCCCGGGGGACCATATAGACAGATGATGGGCGACTTCAAGTCCCCACGAAGCTTGAGTACCGCCATGTATTCCAAGATACGCTCCTTCACCTTCTCCATCCCATAGTGGTCTTTGTCGAGAATGCGTTGGGCGCGTTTTAGGTCAAGGTCATCTTTCGTGTATTCCCCCCAAGGTAAGTTGACCATGGTTTGTAGATAATTCAACTGCACACTATACTCTGGCCCTTGCGGATTGAGTAAGTCGAGCTTATCCATCTCCTTATCGAAAGTGACTTTCACCTCATCTGGCCAGTTCTTGGTCCTGGCTTTCTCTTCCAACTCTTGCTTTTCGGGTGAGCCATATCCATTACCTAACTCCTCTTTGATGTTCTTGATTTGCTGTTGGAGGAAGTATTCGCGCTGTTGCTCGTCAATTTCCTCGCGTGTCTTCGATACGATGTTGTGGTGTATTTCAAGCAATTGGATTTCCTTGCTCAACACCTTCAGCCCCAAGAGAACCCGTTCAAGGAGAGACTCTGCCATGAGCATCTTGATTTTGTCCTTGACACTGAATGGCATGACCGTACATATATAGTTGAGCATCATCACCTCATTCTGGATGTTGCGAAGGGCAAACTCCGACTCGTCGGGAATGTCCTCATTGGCATGGATGTAGATACGTGTCTGCTTGCGGATGTCATCGATGGCAGTGCGAAACACCTTGTCGTTTCTCGCGGGCATCTCCTCGGGGTCTGATACGACACGTCCGGTGAGGAAAGGGTCTGTTCCCGTCATTTCCAAGAGGCGACAACGACCCATTGCTTGGATGATGGCGGTGAGCATACCTTCTTGTCCGGGGATTTCGATGATGCGGGTGAGCTTTGCCAACACCCCGTATTCAAAGAGGTCTTCCATGCCTGGGTTGTCAATCTCCTTACTTCTTTGGCAGATGACGGCGAAAACCATATTGGGGTTCTTGTTGGCTCGTCGGATGAGGTTGTTGCTCGACTCCCTGCCAATGATAATGGGGTTGAGAACTCCTGGGAACATCACCAAGTCTCTTGTGGCGAGAATGGGTACTTCCCCGTCGAATGGCTCTTCCAAAATTTTACTTATATCGCCCTCATAATCGGCGATCATCTGAATGGATGTATTGCTTTTCTTACTCATAATCTATATTCTATTGATGTCTACAAATCCGTGTGTCACTGCATAAATGGTCAGTGCTGACACGCTTTTCATACTTAATTTTTCCATAATGTTTTTTCGATGGGTAATTACAGTGGTGATGCCGATATTCAATATGTTGGCAATCTCCTTGTTGATATATCCTTGTACGATGAGCGACAAAACTTCTTTTTCGCGGTCGCTCAAAGGGTTGACTTGTTCTGGTAATGTGATGGCAAGACGCTTGCCATGCCCATGGGCATGTTGCTGCAACACTAACAGCGACTTGACAAGCTGTTCTTCGGGAGCGTTGACACGCAATTCGTGAAAGTCGCTTAATTGGGTATGTTCCTTCATGGATGTCGTCAATACGATAGTTTTCTTCCGATGGTTGAGAAAGAAATTCCTGTTTTCCAATACCAAGTGCATCGAGACAAAATAATGAACATAGTCATCGGGATTGTTAGCTTCCAATTCCGCAAACGACCCATAGGTGTCTATCTTCACTATAGGCATCACATTTTGCAGTATTTGGCGGAGGCCTATTGCTGCCAATGTGTTAGGGTCGATGATGGCAATCTTTGGTTGATGGCTATTATTCATGTCAATTAATGGTTTCACATTAGTGTTGTAATCAATTTCATGTTAGAGAAAGGGGGCGAGGAGATGGGCAAACCATCCCACAAACTTCTTCCAGGGGGTGCGAAACTCGTCCCATGTCTCCTTGGTGAGTTTGAAACTTTCTTTCTTGTCAGCGTCGAACATGTCGCTCAATTCCTTCGTGGTACATGGATCAATAATGACCGCATTATCCTCATAGTCCCATCTCAAGCTGCGGGAGTTGAGGTTGGCACTGCCCACGGTGCAGAATTTCCCATCCACCATGATAACTTTTGAGTGGTGGAAGCCAGGTTTGTACATCCACACGTCCACGCCTTTCTTCATCAGTTGGTGGACGTTATAGAACACACAATCAGGAGTCAAGGGAATATCGCTGTGCGTTGATACCATCACTTCCACCTTCACGCCTCGCTTGACGGCATTCTTCAATGCCTTTTTCAATTTGTGGTTGAGGGTCAAGTAGGGATTGATGAGTTTGATGCTGTCTTGCGCATAGTCGATGGCATGGGTATAGAATTGGCGAATCACCTTGTTGCTGGTACGCGGTTCGCGGTTGATGATGCCCACCATCTTCTGTCCTGCCGTCTCGCAGGTGTCTGCCTTTAACCCCGTGAAATAATCTGGCGTATGCAATCCCCTGTAATATTGGGGTCCGTGGATGTCCTGATGCGTCGCCTTGTTCCATATACGGAGGAAAATCCTTTGCAGTTGGTTCACCTCGTCGCCCTCGATACGACAGTGCATGTCACGCCATTCACCCACTTGCTCGGTGCCGTTGATGTAATAGTCGGCAACGTTCATCCCACCTGTGTAGGCAACCTGTCCGTCGATGACCACAATCTTTCGATGGTCGCGGGTAAACACATGGTTAATCCACGGGAATGTCAGTGGGTCATATTTCACGATCTCGATTCCTTTCTCTTGCAACGCCTTGATGTGTTTCCTTTTCAAGGGGCGATTGTTGGAGGCATTGCCGAATGCGTCATACATAGCCCTGACCTCCACTCCCTCCTTGGCTTTCTCGGCAAGGATGTCGAAGAGGCACATGGCGATGGAGTCATTACGGAAGTTGAAATATTCCAAATGCACCGAATGACGTGCCTTGCGAATCGCCTCAAACATATCGTCAAACTTCTCCTGCCCACTCATGAGCAATGTCACGGAGTTGTTATTGGAGAAAGTGACACCCTCTTCACGCAATTTGTTGACGATGGCAGAGTCTGACGATTGGGCGTTGGCATGAACACAGAAGATGCAGAGAAGGCAGAGGATACGGAGAGAGGAGTTCAAGAGTTTTAAGGAGTTCAGGAGTTCAGACATTAGCATTGTTGACAACGAAACTAATGTCTGAACTCCTTGAAACTCCTGAACTCCTGAACTCCTCGAACTCCTCATATTCATGTCAATCTTATATCATGCAACTATAATGGTCTACCACGCCAAGCAGGTGTCTTTCCTTGTCAACCACCAACACGGTGTGTATCATATAGCGGTGCATGATGCGTTGTATCTCTGAAATTTTGGCAGTAGGCAGCACGGTCTTGGGCGTGTGTGTCATGATGTCGCACACCGTCTTGTCGAAGAACTGCGCCTGCCAGCGTTCCATCGCCCTTCGGATGTCGCCGTCGGTGATGAGACCTATTACCTTACCATCCTCAAGCGACACGCCTAATCCTAACTTTCCCTTGCTCACATGGATAATCGCCTCGCCCAAATGCATGTCCTTTGGGATGATGGGAAGGTCATGGGAGCGCATCACGTCGGCTGCCGTTGTCAGCAACCGCTTGCCCAACTCGCCGCCGGGATGGTATTGTGCAAAGTCTTGTGGTTGGAAATGCCGCCGTTGCATCAATGCCACTGCTAATGCGTCACCCATGGCAAGCATGGCAGTGGTGCTACTGGTTGGGGCGAGGTTCAAGGGGCAAGCCTCCTTCTTCACGCTCACTTGGATATGCACCGTGCTGTATTTAGCCAACAACGACTCGGCATTGCCACTCATGCTGATGATAGGCACCTCCATGTGAAGGACAATGGGGATGAAGCGCAACAGCTCATCCGTCTGCCCCGAATTGCTCAAAGCCAGCACCACGTCATCGCGTGTCATCACGCCGAGGTCGCCGTGATAGACATCCAAGGGATTGATGAAGAAGGCGGGCGTTCCCGTAGATGACAATGTGGCGGCAATCTTTGCCCCCACGTTGCCGCTCTTGCCGACTCCTGTCACAATCACCTTGCCGTGGCAACGATACATCATCTCTACGGCTTGGTCAAAGTTGCCGTCAATCTGTGGTATCAAGTCAAGAATGGCTTGTGCCTCGTCTTGCAAACACCGTATGGCTGTTTCTTTTGTGCTATGTGAATGATTCATATCAACTTCTCCATGATCTTTTCCAACTGGCTCAATTCCAACATGTTGGGACCATCGCTCAATGCTTCGTCGGGATGAGGGTGTACCTCGAAGAAGTAACCCGATGCCCCAAATGCCTTTGCTGCCAATGCCATCGACGGGACAAATTGTCGGTCGCCGTTGGTTGTTCCCTTCCCGCCACCTGGTCGTTGTACGCTATGGGTACAATCCATGATGACAGTTGGAACGATTTCTTTCATATCGGGGATGTTACGGAAATCAACGACGAGGTTGTTATACCCAAAGCAATTGCCGCGTTCCGTCAGCCACACCTCCTTGGCACCCGCTTTGAAAGCTTTCTCCACGGGATAGCGCATGTCTTTTCCGCTGAGGAATTGTGCCTTCTTGATGTTCACCACCTTGCCCGTCCGCGCTGCCGCTACCAAGAGGTCTGTTTGACGACAGAGAAAAGCGGGTATTTGGATGACATCGCACACCGTTCCCACTGCTTCCGCTTGCCAACTCTCGTGGATGTCAGTCAAGATATGCAACCCATATTGGGCTTTTATGTCTGCCAACATCTGCAATCCCTTTTCCAATCCAGGTCCCCGAAAAGAATGGATGGATGTGCGGTTCGCCTTGTCAAACGAAGACTTGAATACAATTTCCGTGCCAAACTTGCGGTTGAGACGCACAATCTCCTCCGCCACCGTGCATAGTAGTTCCCATGATTCGATGACGCAAGGCCCTGCAATGAATATTGGTTGTGT
>JAFYZV010000126.1 GCA_017548525.1 Prevotella sp. | reverse complement strand
TTCATAATCCACTTGTTTTAATTGTTCATGAATGTGTTGCAAAAATACAAATAATCTCCCAATCTCGGCTCACTTTTGCAGAAAAAAGACTATCTTTGCCAACCATTTCATAGAACACAGACAAAAGACATGAATACTATTTTTATCGTCCTACCCATCCTAACATTGTTGATGTTTGATTTGGGATTGGCATTAAAGCCTCACGACTTTAGACTATTCGTAGAACGTCCCACGTCCATCCTCGCTGGTTTATTGGGACAAATCATTTTCCTGCCACTTATCGCCTGGTGTGTAGGCAACTTGTTTCATTTACCACCGCTCTTCTTCCTCGGCATCATGCTCATCGCCTGTAGCCCTGGGGGCAGTTCCAGCAACGTTTTCTCCATGCTGGCAGGGGGAGACGTGGCTCTCTCCGTCTCGCTGACGGCATTCAGTAGCGTCATCACGCTCTTCACAAGTCCCGCCATCATGGATTTTGTCACCCGTGCTGTGGGCGAGGGCAGCAGTTTCCACCTCCCCGTGGGTAACTTATTGGTGCAAAACTTGGTACTCATGGCTGTCCCTATCATCCTCGGCTTATGCCTCTCCGTCTACAAAGAGTCGTTGGCAAAGCGTCTGCATGGCATTCTAAAACGTCTTGCCTTCCCCTGCCTCATCCTCCTTGTCGCTGTGTTTTTCTTTCAACATCGTGCCACCATCATCCGCGAATTTCCCAACCTCGGTTTCTGCATGACCCTCCTCATCCTCACGTCGATGGGATGTGGTGTTCTCTTGTCATGGATTATGCACCTCACAGGACGGGAAAAGCGTACCATTGTCATAGAGATAGGGATGCAGAATGCCGCACAAGCCATCACCGTGGCATGTAGTCCCTTTGTCTTCAACAATGAGATTATTGCCATTCCCGCCATCATCTATGCCTTGATGATGAACGTTATCCTCCTCATCTATGTGTATGTGGTGAAGCGGAAAGTGGTAACCGCCTGACTATCCTGCGCCAAGGTAAGCGGCGCATAGGTCTGCACAACGCTCCCCATCAACCCCTGCCGAGACAATGCCGCCCGCATAGCCAGCACCCTCGCCGCAAGGGAAAAGCCCTGCAATACGCACATGTTGCAACGTATTCATATCACGAAAAATGCGGACAGGACTTGACGTGCGTGTCTCCACGGCTATCAACGCCGCCTCATTGGTCAGGAAGCCATGGTTCGACTTGCCGAATTGCTTGAATCCCTGTTGCAACCGTTGGACAATGAATGGTGGCAACCAGAAATGCAAGGGGCTGCTAATGAGTCCTGGGGCATAACTACTCTCGGGGAGGTCGTAGCTCAAGCGGTTGTTTACGAAGTCTGCCATCCGTTGGGCAGGTGCCGTCTGTCGCATGTTTCCTTGCTGCCAACTTAACTCTTCCAACTTCTCCTGGAATCGCATCATCATCAAGCAGTCATTCGCATCCGCCCCTTCGTGTTGCAAGATGTCGTCGGGGTGCAGCTCTACCACCATCCCCGCATTGCTCCATTTCGTGCCACGGTTACTGGGACTCATACCATTAACAACTATCTCGCGTGGTGCAGAGGCAGCGGGAATGACAAATCCACCAGGACACATACAAAAACTATACACGCCCCTGCCCTCCACTTGTGTGGCAAAGCTATATTCCGCAGCGGGCAAATAGTCACCCCTACCCCGCTTATTGTGGTATTGGATTTGGTCGATGAGCATAGCGGGATGCTCCACACGCACACCCACCGCCATACCTTTTGCCTCCATCTCCACCTTCGCATCAAACAGATAGCGGTAAACGTCGCGGGCGGAATGGCCCGTGGCGAGAATGACAGGACCTTTGAAGTGCAATTGCCTACCCGTAGCCAACTCCAAGGCTTCCACGCCCACTACCTTGTCACCTTGTAGGATGAGCCTTTCCATTCGTGTCTCAAAGTGTACCTCGCCACCACTATTGAGAATTGTGTTGCGCATGTTCTCGATTACCCGTGGCAACTTATCCGTCCCGATATGGGGATGGTTGTCAGCAAGAATGGCGGTAGACGCTCCATGCTGGCAGAAGACATGCAAGATTTTGGCGGTATTACCGCGTTTTTTGCTTCTGGTATACAGTTTGCCATCGGAGAAAGCCCCTGCACCGCCCTCGCCGAAACAATAGTTGCTATCGCCATCCACCTTGTGCGTCTTGGTGATGGCGGCGAGGTCGAGCTTGCGGTCACGCACATTCTTACCGCGTTCCACAACAATGGGACAATAGCCAAGCTCTATCAGCCGCATGGCAGCGAATAGTCCACCTGGTCCCGCTCCTACAACGATGACCCGTGGCTTGCCCGTCACGTCAGGGTAATGGGTATGGATATATTCATCGTCGGTGGGCATCTCGTTGATATATGCCCGCACGGTAAGGTTGACATAGATGGTTCGCTGGCGGGCATCGATGCTCTTCTTGAGTACACGGAGGGCTTTTACCGTCCGTGCATCAATGCCTTTCTCTTTCGCGAGATATTCTGTAATGGCTTGCGTGGAGGATGCCTGGATGGGCAAGACTCTGATTTGGTATTCCTGTATCATGGCAATGTGTTATTTAGTAGTAATGTCTATCGAGGCAACGGGTATGCGATTGGCTTTCTCTATGTCTCTTACGGTCAGTTGCATCGTACCAGCCTGTTGCGTGGATTGCACGACGACAACGAGCTTACCGCTAAACAATTTCATCTGTGAAAGCGTGAAGGGTTCCAAGGATGTGGCATCGCCATTACAAACGGCACGGAACACGCCTGCCCCTGTCACCTCAAACGACAACTCATCAGAGGCATCTGGCACCTCGTTTCCATCGGAATCGACCATCGACACCGTGACAAAAGCTAAGTCTTCACCATCGGCAGAAAGCTCATGCCTGTCTACCTCTAACTTGAGAGAGGCAGCAGTTCCTGCTGTCTTCAGAACCTTCTCACCAGCTTGTTTCCCATCCTTGTCATAGACCACCACACGCAACTCACCAGGCTCATACCGCACATCATTCCAACGAAGACGGTAACGGTCGAGCAACTCTTCATTCATCGCCTTGGCATTTGTGGACGACGAGGGTTGCAACTGGACTTTTTTCGTGATACGCCCTTGGCTCTGGCCGTTGACAAAGAGCTCGGCGGAGGGATAGTCTGTATAGCAATAGACGGGAGTCACCTTCCCTTTGCGCCCCTTCCAAGTCCAATGGGGCAACAGGTGGATAGTATGTGCGTCGGTGTTCCATTGCGAACGATAGAGATAATAGCGGTCTTTAGGTAATCCCGCAAGGTCGCAGATGCCGAAGTAACTACTACGCGAGGGCCAGTAGTTGTCGTATGGCGTTGGCTCGCCAAGATAATCGAAGCCTGTCCACACAAACTGTCCGATACTCCATTCTCGCTCATCCTGCATATAGAAGTCGGCATCGGGGAGGTTGCTCCACGAACAATACTCCGTGTCATAGCTCGAACATTGCCCATCGGGATAGGTCGCACGGTCGGTGATGTTGACAGGAAACTTGTACACTCCACGCGAACTGATGGTGGAAGCGGTCTCTGAACCGAGGAGGAAACCCACAGGGAGCTGTTTGATGTTGTTGTCATATTTATGTACACGGTAATTGAAACCAGGTATGTCCATCACCTGTGCGAAGCCTGACTTCAACGCCTGCTCAGCACGATCCATACCTTGCGTCACGGGGCGAGATGGGTCAAGACGATGGCAAAGGTCTTGCAATCGGCGCGAGATGTTGACTCCCTCCTCGCTCCATTGCTCGGGAATCTCGTTGCCGATACTCCACATCACCAACGAGGGGTGGTTTCGGTGATTCATGACAAGGTTTTCGATGTCCTTGTCCGCCCACTCCTTGAAGAATCGGGCATAGCCATTCTTACACTTGGGATAGATCCACATGTCGAAACTCTCTGCCATCACCATCATGCCAAGGGAGTCATACACCTCCATCTGCATCGTGGAAGGCATGTTGTGCGACGTGCGAATGGCATCGCAACCCATATCTTTCAATATCTTTACCTGACGGATAAGAGCCGCCTTATTCACCGCCGCACCAAGGGGACCGAGGTCATGGTGGAGACAAACGCCCTTGAATTTGCGTGTCTGTCCATT
>JAFYZV010000125.1 GCA_017548525.1 Prevotella sp. | reverse complement strand
TAGAGGCGGTGGTAGCCTGGGGTGACATCGGTCAGGTCGAGGTCGTTGAAGAATTGGTACGTGCTGCCGCCGTCGTTAGATGCCTTGCCACTGATGGTCTTGCTGTTGGTGATCTTGCGGTTGGCGATGTCATCATCTACCCAATATTCAAGTTGGGAGATCTTGCCCGCCGCCAATTTCAACACGGCGGAAGAGGAGACGGCACTCGGTTTCCCCGCAAGGGTCACTCGCATGTTGAGCTTGTGGAATCCCATGGGGAACTTCGTATTGTCGCGCAAGTCGAGGTTTAGTTCCTGCTCTGCATCGGAGGCTGCGATGGACGTGGTGTTGCGCAGGTCGTAATGGTCGTCAAACCAATACTCCAGCGTTTGCGCCATCGTGAGTCTGGGAAACAGGCAGAGCAGACATAGCCACAACGGTATGGTTATTTTTCTACTCATAGCTTTCTACTTTTTATTGGTTAGCCTTCACGCGAATCTTCACCTTCAACATGCCTTGGGCATCTGTCTCCGTTGGCACATCTTTATATATAATATAAGGTACAGAGGTCACCTGCTTGTTAAAGCCAGTGCCAGCATAAATACCCACTTGATTCTCGTATTGCTTATAAGCATCTGTGAAATGGAAATCAGAGACTGGAGAGATGCCACCATTGTTGACAAAAACATCATTCCAGTCTACATCACCACCAACAGTAATTGAAAGATCACCAAATGTTGTGGGTGTCATATTAGATATTACAACATTATCAGACCCTACAAGAATATCATGACCCCAAACTCCACTTCTCCAAGGATTTATTGTAATTACATTATTCAGTATGTTTGATCTGTTTGCAACAATTGTATAATATTGATAACCCTTAAGCCAAGAACCTAATATTATATTATTTGATATTTGATCACCATTTATATTATTTATTGAATGAATAATATTGTTCATAAGTAAGGCATTTGCTCCATTAAATGAAGAAGTATTCCTCAAATAGCTTTGGTTTATCTGAGTATCAACGCAACTACTATTCGTTACCTGTACACTATTCAAATTACACTGCCTAATCAACACATCATTTACAGATGCACCACCTTCTCCTATGTAAACATTTCCAGTGATATAACATCCTATCACAGCACTGCCACTACTTCCTTCGTTGAAGAAAAGGTTACCACTGATGGTGGTAATGCCATCCGCATTGCCGTTATTCGCATAATGGCCAATACCGATGATTGTCAGTTTCTTATTAGTGATTTTCACTTCATCAGAGATTTGGAATCCGCCGCCTGGCAGATAGATAACGCTGCCAGGGTCAGCCCCCTCGATAGATTCTTGGAGTGTACGATAAAGCGTGGTTGTACCGCTTGGCGATACCACAGAGATTTGTTGTGCCTCGCTGGAAATGGTCGTCAGCAAGGCAACACATAAACAAAAAACAAATTTTTTCATGTCTAATAATGTTTGAGTTATAAATAATAGATGTTTTGGAAATAATCAGACACAAAGAATGGCGTGGTCACTCTTATGCACTTAACCTAAGGGGCGGACGTAGGAAATTCGGAACCCCTCTCAACGAAATAAGAATGCTGCCACGCCAAGCGTGGTGCATAGCTGATGCTCGTTGAGAGGAAAATCCTTCCTTCGGTCTTTCCCTTTGCTTCTAAAATCGAACTATTCCAAAACAGATTTCCTACGTCTCTTCGGTTAAGTGCGAAAATAAAAGCTAATGCATCTGTGACTCGGGATTTCTTCCCCCAAGTCGTTTGCAAATATACGATAAATTCTTGAATTGTTATCTTTTTATGGCATCTTTTTTGAAAAAAGTATCTACTGTTAATCAAAAATATCGCCAAACAAGTAGCGCATATAAGAAACATTCAGTATCTTTGCGCAAGGAAAAAGAAAGAGATGGAAGAAAAAGTTGTATTCCGACTGGTATTAAGTATAGAAGCAGACAACTTTCTACAATCACTACCGACAAAAGTTAGTGAGAAAATACGTTCGAATATACGTCGAATTCAAAAAGGCGAACGCAATGTAGAACTCTTTAAGAAATTGGAAGGAACCGAAATATGGGAATTTAGAACCCTTTTCAATAAGATGGCATATAGGCTTTTTTCGTTTTGGGACACGGAAACTGAAACCCTTGTCATTGCTACTCATGGCATGATTAAGAAAACCCAAAAGACTCCATCAAAGGAAATTACCAAGGCAGAACAAATTAGAAAGTTGTATTTTGAACAAAAAGGGAAAAAGAAATGATACAGGTTGGTGATATGAAATTTATAGATTTTGAGGAGACTTTAGACAGGGATTTCGGTCCTGTAGGCACCCCCAGGCGTGATGAGTTTGAACGCAACGTGGATGAATCTGTTCACGCATACAAATTAGGTGAGGCTATTAGACAGGCAAGAATCTCGCAAAACCTCACTCAAGAACAACTTGGCAAGAAAGTTGGTGTACAAAAAGCACAAATATCTCGTCTTGAACGAGGTAAAAGCATTTCTTTGTCTAATATTACCCGTATCTTCAAAGCTATGGGGATACCCCTAACTTTGGAGATGGGGAATATCGGCAAGGTTGCCCTTTGGTAGTTATCGTTGAGTGTTTAGTGAAAACAGGTCATTTCAACTAAACACTCAACAAAAAACTCAACATCAAATCAGATGCTTGTGCATTCTATACCCGTATGCACACACCACAACGAAGCAGATGAAGGGCAGGATGAACGAGGCGTTGACGGCGGGATAAGAACCGAAGACCGTGCCTTGGTCGATAATCATTGCCTGTAAGGGCGGTAAGACGGAGCCACCGAGAATCGCCATGATGAGTCCTGCCGCGCCAAACTTCGCATCGTCGCCCAATCCGTCGAGGGCGATACCGTAGATGGTGGGGAACATCAGCGACATACAACCACTCACGCAAACGAGGCAATAAATGCCTATACGTCCTTGGAAAAGGATGACTCCCGTGGTGAACACCATCGCCAAGACGGCGAAGATTGCCAACAACTTAGCTGGCTTGAGATACTTCATCAAGTAGGTAGCGATAAAACGGGAGCAGATAAAGAACAGCATCGCATAGATATTGAACCGCTGCGACAACACCTCTGCCGACCTTTCGTCCATGCCTTCCGCCATGAACACCCGCGTTCCATACTGGATGATGAACGTCCAACACATGATTTGCGCACCGACATAGAAGAACTGCGCTATCACTCCCTCACGGTAATACTTCAGCGAGAAGATACGCTTGAGCGTCGGGAGGAAATGGATGTCGTGGCTCTGGTCGCCATTCTTGGGCATTTTGGTGAAGAAGATGATGAGGAACATCGCCACGATGACCAGCCCTATTATTAAATAAGGTGAGATGAGGATGCTCAGGTCGGCATCCTTCAAGGCATTAAACTCGTCATCACTCAGCAATGCCCGCTCGTCGCTGCTTAATGGGTTGAGCTTCGCTTGGATGAAGTTCATCGCTACAAACATGCCGATGATGCTGCCGCAGGGATTGAAACACTGAGCCATGTTGAGCCGTCGCGTTGCCGTCTCCTCGCTACCCATCGTCAGGATATAGGGATTACAGCTCGTCTCAAGGAACGACAAGCCGCACGTCATGATGAAATAGGCGATGAGGAAACACCCATACAAGCCGATGCCCTTGGCAGGGAAAAACAGCAGCGCACCCGTGGCATACAGCCCCAAGCCCATCAACACGCCAGCCTTATAGGAATATTTGCGGATGAAGATGGCGGCAGGAAACGCCATGCAGAAATAACCCCCATAGAATGCCACTTGCACCAAGGTGCCGTCGGTGACGCTCATACGGAAGATTTTGGAAAACGCTTTCACCATGGGGTTGGTGATGTCATTGGCAAAACCCCACAAGGCGAAACAGAAAGTCACGAGGACAAAAGGGATGAGAAAACTCACCCCGTCCTTGGAAAGTAATGAATCTTTGCTCATGTTTAACTTGACTCTTTATTCAAATTTGTATATATAAAGACAATAATCTTCTAAGAATGACCGTTAATCAACACTGTCCATCATTCATAGTCCATCATTGAAGAAAAAACTATGAACTTTGAACTATGAACTCTGAACTAATATAACGGTCCGAAATTAGCACAAGCACGATAGTCGGCTCCCTCCTTGTCCATGCCAAAGGCATTCCAAGCGGCAGGACGGAAGATGTCCTTGTCGTCGATATTGTGCATACAGACGGGGATGCGGAGGATGCTACAGAGTGTCAACACATCAGCTCCGATATGCCCGTAGGCGATGGCACCGTGGTTGGCTCCCCAGTTATTCATCACCGAATACACGTCTTTGAAGGCATCCTTGCGCTCGTCGGTGCGCGGCACAAACCACGTGGTGGGCCATGTCTTGTCGGTGCGCTTGTTGAGGATGTCGTGTACCTCGGGGTCGAGGTCCACCGTCCATCCCTCTGCCACTTGCATCACCGGTCCGAGACCTTTCACGATGTTGACGCGCATCATGGTCATGGGCATCCCGCCCCGTGTCAGGAAATTGGAAGAATAGCCGCCACCACGGAAATAATCCCTATCGGCTGGGAACCATGTCGTGGCATTCAGGCAAGCCTCCATATCCTCTTGGGTCATCTCCCAGTGGGGTTTCATCACGGCTTTCCCATCCTTGTCGGACATCGCTCCCGTAGCATCGAGCGTGGTGGCACCCGAATTGATGAGGTGGATGAATCCGCCAGCAGCCGTCCCTTCGGGACGTTTGCCCGTGACACGCTCCACAGCGTCGGGACTCCAATAGGTGCGTATGTCGCTGAACATCACGCCACGGTTGGTCAGCAAGTGACCGAAAAGCATGGAGATGCCATTCAGGGAGTCGTTCTCTGTTGCCAACACTTTCGCCTCACGGATGCCGTTCCAGTCGAAGGAGGTACACATCAGCGACTCGGGGAAGTCAAAATTGGGCTGGTAGTCAGTCCATTGGCGTTGTCCTTGTACGCCTCCGAGAATGGCGTTATGTCCCAGAGCCTCCTCCTTGAATCCCAGTTCGAGCAGCCGTGGGTTGCCTTCCATCAAGTCGCGGATAATCATCATGTTCTTCACTGTGAACTCCCAATCCTTGTCTTTCTCCTCGCGGCTCTTCGCCTTGCCACGCTCGGCATTGTAGTCTTGCCCTTCATGGGGCTTGCAATATTGTATTGTCCAAGCCATCGCCTTGTCAAATTCCACGGGATCATAGATACCCAAGTCCACCCGACGGAGGATTTCCACGAGGTCAACATACTCGGTGCGCATCCCCAAATAATCTTGGAAGAAGTCGGCATTCACGATGGAGCCGGCAATACCCATGCAGGTGTTGCCCATCGAGAGGTAACTCTTGCCGCGCATCGTCGCCGCCGCTTGGGCAGCACGGGCAAAGCGGAGCAGTTTTTCTGCCACATCGGCAGGGATGGTGTTATCGTCGAGGTCTTGTACGTCATGCCCATAGATGCCGAAAGCGGGCAAACCCTTCTGCGCATGGGCGGCAAGGACGGCTGCCAGATACACGGCACCAGGTCGCTCCGTGCCATTGAATCCCCACACCGCCTTGGGATAATAGGGATTCATGTCCATCGTCTCAGAGCCATAACACCAGCAAGAAGTGACCGTGATGGTCGCACCCACGCCCTCGCGCTCAAACTTTTCGGCACAGGCAGCACTCTCTGCCACACGCCCGATGGTACTGTCGGCGATGACACATTCCACGGGCGAGCCGTCGCCATTGCGCACGTTGCCCTCAATAAGTTCCTTCACGGCATGGGCGAGAGCCATGGTCTTGCCCTCTAAACTCTCACGGATGCCCCCCTGACGACCGTCAATGGTGGGGCGGATTCCAATTTTTGGATAATTTTGATTCATTTGTTCGATTGTTGTTTGATATGATTTTGTTATTTGGTTTCCGCTACAAAGTTACAACATTATTGCCATGAATCGCGAAAAATAATGGGATTTTTGTCATGAGAGCGTGTTTTTTGCATGATTTTTTATTTCTACCTACATGACCTTGAACATCAGCTAACACGCCGAAAATGTCAAGAAAAAGTCACAAAATGGGGCTCCGTGGTTGCGTTATTTTCCACCAACCGATGACTTGGTCGAAAATATGCCCGTTTTTTCGATTTTGCGCAACCCATTGAATATCAATGACTTGCCTTAATACGGCATTCTTTGTCACCCGCAAAAGCGGCAATTTAACAATATTTGTGCGGCATCCGACCTCCATAAAAGCCCATTTTTCGATATACCAATGCCACACTCACCACTGACAACTGCCACACAAAAGATGTTAAATTGCCATTTTGATGAAAAATGAAGGATAAAAGACGAAAAAATGAGGTCGGCATCCATCATCTTTTATCCTATTTCACCATTTTTTCCGAACACGTTTTTGTCAAAGTAATTGAAATTTATTACCTTTGCACCCAAATAGTAAAAATCATAACGTGATACATGCCTGAAATATCTGTACGTGGGCTGGAGATGCCCGAGTCACCTATCCGTAAGTTAGCACCATTGGCAGCAGCAGCCAAGAGCAATGGCATCAGGGTTTACCACTTAAATATTGGACAGCCAGACCTACCTACACCCAAGGTAGCTCTTGAGGCATTGAAGAAAGTAGACCGCAACATCCTGGAATATTCACCCAGCCAAGGGTATTTGTCATATAGGGAGAAGTTGGTGGGATATTATGCCAAATACAACATCCATGTTACTCCCGACGATATCATCATCACCTCTGGAGGATCCGAGGCGGTGCTATTCGCCTTTTTGAGTTGCCTCAACCCTGGCGACGAAATCATCGTTCCCGAGCCTGCCTATGCCAACTACATGGCGTTTGCCATATCTGCTGGGGCAAAGATTCGCACCATTGCCACTACCATTGAGGAGGGTTTCTCTCTGCCGAAAGTGGAGAAATTTGAGGAACTTATCAACGACCGCACCCGCGCCATCATGATTTGCAACCCCAACAATCCCACAGGTTACCTCTATACACGCCGCGAAATGAACCAAATTCGCGACCTCGTGAAGAAATATGACTTATACCTGTTCTCTGACGAGGTGTATCGCGAATACATCTATACGGGCAGCCCCTATATCTCAGCGTGTCATTTGGAGGGCATCGAGCAGAATGTCATCCTCATCGACTCCGTTTCCAAGCGTTATTCTGAATGCGGTATACGCATCGGGGCGTTGATTACGAAAAACAAGGAGGTACGCGCCGCCGTCATGAAGTTCTGCCAAGCTCGCCTCTCACCGCCCCTCATCGGTCAGATTGTTGCCGAGGCATCGTTGGACACACCCGAAGAATATTTGCGTGAGGTATATGATGAATACGTGGAAAGGCGCAAATGTCTCATCGACGGACTTAACAGAATACCTGGTGTCTATTCCCCTATTCCCATGGGAGCGTTCTATACGGTGGCGAAGTTGCCCGTAGACAACAGCGAGAAATTCTGCCGTTGGTGCTTGGAGAAATTCAACTATGAGGGCGAGACCGTGATGATGGCTCCCGCCGCAGGATTCTATACCACGCCGGGTGCAGGCATCAATGAGGTGCGTATCGCCTACGTATTGAAGAAGAAAGACCTCCAACGTGCCTTGGTTGTATTGCGCAAAGCATTGGAGAGTTATCCCGGAAGAACGGAAGAATGAACTTTCCCCTATTCATAGCACGACATATCAACCAAGAGGACAAGGGTAAGCGACAGGTGTCGAAACCCGTTATCCGCATTGCCACGGCGGGCGTTGCCATCGGTTTGGCGGTGATGATTGTCTCCGTTTGCGTCGTGTTGGGGTTCAAGCATACCATCCGCGACAAGATTGTGGGCTTTGGCAGCCATATCCAAGTGGCAGACTTCTTGACACTCCAGACATCCGAGCAGTTTCCCATCTGCATGGGCGACTCGATGCTGACAGTACTCAAGGGAATGCCCGAGGTGAAACACGTGCAACGTTATGCCTACAAACAAGGCATTCTCAAAACCGACAACGACTTCTTAGGGGTCATCTTCAAGGGAATGGGACCTGAATTTGACACCACTTTCATCCACCAAAACCTCGTGGAAGGGAGCATCCCAACCTTCTCCGACGAGAAGTCGGGCAATAAAATCCTCGTTTCCAAGACCATGGCTGACCAACTGAAATTGGAGGTGGGGCAAAAACTCTTTAGCTATTTTATTGACCAAAACGGGGTGCGTACCCGTCGATTTACCATATCAGGCATCTACCAAACTAACCTTTCCCAATACGACAAGACCATTTGCTTGACAGACCTATATACCGTTGTCAAGCTCAATGGGTGGCAACCAGACCAAGCCAGCGGGGCGGAAATCACCATCCAAGACCCCAATAGGCTGGAAATCGTAGAAGACCAATTCATCCAAAAGATTAACCGGACAACAGACCCTTACGGTGAAACCTATTCATCCCTCACCATCCGCGAACTCAATCCCGCCATCTTCTCTTGGCTCGACCTCCTCGACTTAAACGTGTGGATTATCCTCGCACTCATGGTTGCCGTGGCTGGGGTGACGATGGTGAGCGGCTTGCTCATCATCATCCTGGAACGCACCAACATGATTGGCATACTCAAGGCGATGGGCGCGAGGAACAAGACGATACGACACACGTTCCTCTGGTTCTCGGTGTTCATCATCGGGAAGGGACTTCTCTTCGGTAACATCATCGGATTGGGGCTGTTGCTCTTGCAGAAATACACGTCATTGGTGAAACTCGACCCCGCCACCTATTACGTTGACACCGT
>JAFYZV010000124.1 GCA_017548525.1 Prevotella sp. | reverse complement strand
TGCAACCAATGCTTCAGCAGAATCACTAAATTCAAAGATTAAGCAATTCCGTGCACAGCTTAGAGGAGTAATCGATGTGGACTTCTTCCTCTATAGGCTATCTATGATATACGGATAAACACAGGTATTTACTGGTGAGCCGGTTTTTCATAGGAAAAACAATATCTTCCTGTGTGATAAATTCAGGTTATCGTCTTTCTTTTTTTGCTGGTTTATTTGGTCATTTGTGGGAAAAGCATTATTTTTGCAACCCGAATGACTCTTTGCGTCGTCATCGGATTGTCAACGAGAAGACACATTATAATATATATAAAAGAGAAACCATACAATGGCAGATAACAAAAACCCCCAGCAGATGCAGTTCCAGATGGAACTGAAGCCCGAGATTGCGTCGGGCGTGTATTCCAACCTTGCCCTCATCAGCCACTCACATAGCGACTTCGTGATTGACTTTGCCCGTCTGCTTCCCGGTATGCCCAAGGCAGAGGTGTGTAGCCGCATCATCCTCGCACCTGAACACGCCAAGCGACTCTTGGCAGCATTGCAGGAAAACATCTATAAGTATGAGCAAGAGTTTGGGAAAATAGAGATTCCCAACCAAGGTCCACGCACCATCGCGCCCTTCGGAAAGGGTAGGGAACAGGCTTGATGGAGGTTTTGGTAGTATAAATTAGCCTATATTTTGTTAAATAATATAAAAATATAGGTTTTTCGTTTTATATATATTAGGTGTTTTAAGGGAAAGTTTGTACCTTTGCAGCCCGAATCGGCCTGCTATGCCTTGTGGTAACAGGATAGGCGAATGTGGGCTTTGCCGAAAAGAATATTATAACACAATATAAATAAATAAAAAGTATAATTATGCCTACTATTTCACAATTAGTAAGAAAAGGCAGGAAAGTGTTGGTAGACAAGAGCAAGTCACCCGCTTTGGACTCATGTCCGCAGCGTCGTGGCGTGTGTGTGCGTGTCTACACCACCACTCCTAAAAAGCCTAATTCGGCAATGCGCAAAGTTGCCCGTGTTCGTTTGACAAACCAAAAGGAAGTCAACTCCTACATTCCCGGCGAGGGTCACAACCTCCAGGAGCACTCCATCGTGCTGGTTCGTGGCGGTCGTGTGAAGGACCTCCCCGGTGTTCGTTATCACATCGTGCGTGGTACGCTCGATACAGCTGGCGTAGCCAACCGCACCCAGCGTCGTTCCAAGTACGGTGCTAAACGTCCAAAGGCTAAGAAGTAAGAGTTGGCGACTGAGGCTTTGAGTCTTGTTAGTTGGGTAAGCATGTAGAGATACAGTTTCGGAACTACGGCTCGCAGGAAGAGCCAAGACTCAAAGCCCCAGACCAAAAAAGAAAGATTATCACGTTTTGCTGGTGAATTGTACAAGGTTGAGTAAATGTCCGGGAGCGGACGTTGAAGAACAGAGGACAGCCCCATGCAGACTTAATATTTATTAAAAATGAGAAAAGCAAAACCCAAGAAGCGTCTGGTATTGCCAGACCCAGTGTTCGGCGACACAAAAGTGTCGAAGTTTGTGAACCATTTGATGTATGACGGAAAGAAAAACACGTCGTATAAGATTTTTTACAATTCCCTCGAGTTGGTGAAAGCCAAGATGGGCAAGGAGGAGAAGTCTCCATTAGAGATTTGGAAGCAGGCACTCGACAACATCACCCCACAGGTGGAGGTGAAGAGCCGTCGTATTGGTGGTGCCACGTTCCAGGTGCCTACAGAGATTCGTCCTGACCGTAAGGAAAGCGTTTCCATGAAGAACATGATCAACTACGCCCGCAAGCGTGGTGGTAAGAGCATGGCTGAGAAGCTGGCTGCTGAGATCATGGACGCATACAACAACCAAGGTGGTGCCTTCAAACGCAAGGAGGACATGCACCGCATGGCTGAGGCTAACCGCGCATTTGCTCATTTCAGGTTCTAAAAGGTATTAAGGTAAAAAGGTAAAAGGATAAAACGTAAAGAGAGAAATGGCAAACCGCGATTTACATTTAACACGTAATATCGGTATCATGGCACATATCGACGCCGGAAAGACCACCACGTCGGAGCGCATCTTGTTCTATACGGGCAAGACGCACAAGATAGGCGAGGTGCATGACGGTGCCGCTACCATGGACTGGATGGCACAGGAGCAGGAGAGAGGCATCACCATCACTTCTGCCGCCACTACGTGTAATTGGAAATGGAACAATAAACAGTTCAAGATTAACTTGATAGACACTCCGGGACACGTGGACTTTACCGCAGAGGTGGAGCGTTCCTTGCGCGTTCTGGATGGTGCCATCGCCACCTATTCCGCAGCCGACGGCGTGCAGCCACAGTCAGAGACCGTATGGCGCCAAGCCGACAAGTACAACGTGCCTCGCATCGGTTATGTGAACAAGATGGACCGCTCGGGTGCCGACTTCTTTGGTACCGTGAAGCAGATGGAGGATATCCTTGGCGCGCATCCCTGTCCCGTGCAGATTCCCATTGGCGCAGAGGAGAACTTCAAGGGTGTGATAGACCTCATCAAGATGAAGGCTATCCTGTGGCATGATGAGACCATGGGAGCTGAGTATGACATTGAGGACATCCCCGCAGACCTCGTGGATGAGGCTACCGAATGGCGCGATAAGATGATTGAGCAGGCCGCCAACTACGATGACGATTTGATGGAAAAGTACCTCGAGGGACAAGAAATCCCCGAGGAGCAAATCATTGCCGCCATCCGCAAGGGTACGATTTCCATGGACTTGACACCGATGGTGCTGGGTTCATCGTACAAGAACAAGGGTGTGCAGCCCTTGCTCGACTACACTTGCGCATTCCTTCCCTCGCCACTTGACACCGAGGCTGTCATGGGTACCAATCCAGATACTGAAAAGGAAGAGGGTAGAAAACCATCGGATGATGAGCCTACTGCCGCTCTTGCATTCAAGATTGCCACTGACCCCTATATGGGACGCTTGGTGTTCTTCCGCGTGTATTCGGGTAAGGTGACCGCTGGTTCATACGTCTATAATCCTCGTACTGGCAAGAAGGAGCGCATCAGCCGCCTCTTCCAGATGAACTCCAACAAGGAGATTCCCATGGAGAGCATTGACGCTGGTGACATCGGCGCAGGTGTGGGATTCAAGGACATCCGCACAGGTGACACCCTTTGCGACGAGAACCATCCCATCGTGCTGGAGTCGATGACCTTCCCCGACACGGTGATTTCCATCGCTGTGGAGCCGAAGAGCCAGGCAGACATCGCCAAACTCGACAACGGTCTTGCCAAACTGGCAGAGGAAGACCCGACATTCACCGTCCGTACCGACGAGCAGAGTGGTCAGACCATCATCTCGGGTATGGGTGAGTTGCACCTTGACATCATCATCGACCGCCTGAAGCGTGAGTTCAAGGTGGAATGCAACCAAGGAAAGCCACAGGTGAACTACAAGGAGGCCATCACGAAGACCGTCAACCTCCGCGAGGTGTACAAGAAGCAGACGGGTGGACGCGGTAAGTTCGCCGACATTATCGTGAATATCGGTCCGCGTGATGATGACTATACAGAGACACCACTCCAGTTTGTCAACGAGGTGAAGGGTGGAAATATCCCCAAGGAATTTATCCCCGCTATCCAGAAAGGCTTTGAGAGCGCGATGAAGAATGGCGTTCTCGGCGGCTATCCGATGGACAGCATGAAGGTGACAGTGATAGATGGCAGCTTCCACCCGGTGGATTCCGACCAGTTGTCGTTTGAGCTTGCAGCCATTAGTGCTTACAGGAACGCTTGCCCGAAGGCAGGTCCTGTGCTGATGGAGCCTATCATGAAGGTGGAGGTCGTGACACCCGAGGAGAACATGGGTGATGTCATCGGTGACTTAAATAAACGTCGCGGACAGGTGGAAGGCATGGATGAGGCACGTAGCGGCGCACGTATCGTGAAGGCGATGGTGCCCCTGGCAGAGATGTTCGGCTATGTGACCGCCTTGCGTACTATCACTTCGGGACGCGCAACCAGTTCCATGGAATATGACCATCACGCACCTGTGATGAGCGGAATCGCGAAGGCGGTGCTTGAAGAGGCAGGAGGCCGCGTGGATTTAGTATAACAAAGATTAAACGAGGAGAGTGATGTCGTTGAACGAATGACTCTTTGATGGCATCTCTCCTTTACAAATAACAAATAACAACAAAACAATTATGAGTCAAAAAATCAGAATCAAGCTGAAGAGCTACGACCACAAGTTGGTTGACAAGTCAGCAGAGAAAATCGTGAAGGCCGTCAAGGCTACTGGTGCCGTGGTGAGTGGTCCTATCCCCCTGCCCACACACAAGAGAATCTACACCGTGAACCGCAGTACTTTCGTGAACAAGAAAGCACGTGAGCAGTTCCAACTCTCCAACTACAAGCGTCTGATTGACATTTACAGTTCTACGACTAAGACTGTCGATGCGTTGATGAAGCTGGAGTTGCCATCAGGTGTGGAAGTGGAAATCAAGGTCTAAACAGACCCTATACATTATTTATTATTACATTCGGTAATAGAAATTTGTTTATCATTTAAATAATCATTGAAATGCCAGGATTAATTGGAAGAAAAATCGGAATGACATCCGTTTTCAGTGCCGACGGCAAGAATGTGCCGTGCACTGTTATCGAAGCTGGTCCTTGTGTTGTCACCCAAGTGAAGACTGTCGAGAAAGATGGTTATGAAGCCGTCCAATTGGCTTACGGCGAGGCTAAGGAGAAAAATACCACCAAGCCTATGCAGGGAGTCTTCAAGAAAGCTGGGACAACACCAAAGAAGCACTTGGCCGAGTTCAAGTTTGATGAGGAGTACAACCTCGGCGACACCATCACGGTGGAGCTGTTTGCCGACACAGAGTTCGTTGACGTGGTTGGTACCTCAAAAGGAAAAGGCTTCCAAGGAGTGATCAAGCGCCACGGTTTCGGCGGCGTTGGTCAGAGTACGCACGGACAGGATGACCGCGCCCGCAAACCGGGATCTATCGGTGCCTGTTCTTATCCCGCCAAGGTGTTCAAGGGAATGCGCATGGCAGGACACATGGGCTGTGACCGTGTTACAACCCAGAATCTCAAAGTGTTAAAGGTGATTCCAGAGCATAACCTCATCATCGTGAAGGGGTCGGTGGCTGGATTCAAGGGTTCAACCGTTTTAATTCAAAAATAATGGAACTTAGCGTATTAAACATAAAAGGTCAGGAGACTGGGAGAAAGGTTACGTTAGACGAATCGATCTTCGGAATTGAACCCAATGATCATGTGCTTTACCTCGACGTGAAGCAATATCTTGGAAACCAGAGACAAGGTACAGCGAAAGCTAAGGAAAGGAGCGAGCATAAGGGCTCTACCCGTAAGCTCGGTAGACAAAAAGGTGGTGGCGGCGCACGCCATGGTGACATCAACTCTCCATTGCTGAGGGGTGGTGGCCGCGTGTTTGGACCGAAGCCACGTGACTATCGTACCAAGTTGAACAAGAAGACCAAGCTGCTTGCCCGCAAGTCAGCCTTGTCGTATAAGGCACAGGAGGAGGCCATCCTCATCGTTGAAGACTTCAACTTTGAGACCCCAAAGACTAAAGATTTCATAAATATTACTAAAAATCTTAAAGTTGACGGCAAGAAAATCCTTCTTCTTTTGCCAAGTCTGAATAAAAACGTATATTTGTCGGCTCGTAATTTGCCGCGTACAGAGGTGATGATTGCATCGACACTCAATGCTTACAAAGTCTTGAATGCTGATGTACTTGTCATCACTGAAGATTCGCTCAAATCCATCAACGAGACCTTAATCAAGAATAACGAGGAGAATTAAGAATATGGCATTTATTATCAAACCATTGGTCACTGAGAAGATGACCAAGCTCACGGAGAAGAGACCAAACTGCTTTGGTTTCATTGTTCGCCCCGAAGCCAATAAACTCCAAATCAAGGAAGAGGTTGAGAAACTGTACAATGTGACGGTGGAGAGCGTGAACACAATGAATTATGCTGGGAAGCGCGTGAGTCGCTATACACGTTCAGGCATCGTGAGAGGCCAGAAGAATGCGTTTAAGAAGGCTATCGTCTTACTGAAAGAGGGTGAGACTATTGATTTTTATAGCAATATATAATAAGAAATGGCAGTACGTAAATTTAAACCGGTAACACCGGGACAAAGACACAAGATTATTGGCACGTTCGAAGAGATTACTGCATCCGTGCCAGAGAAGTCTCTCGTTGTAGGCATGCACTCTACTGGTGGACGTAACAACCAAGGAAAGATGACCGTCCGCTACAGGGGTGGTGGCCATAAGAGAAGGTATCGTCTGATTGACTTCAAACGAGAGAAGGATGGTGTTTCGGCAGAGGTGAAGACAATCGAATACGACCCAAACCGCTCGGCTCGTATCGCCCTGTTGCTCTACGCTGATGGTGAAAAACGTTACATTATTGCTCCCAATGGACTGCAAGTGGGAATGACGTTAATGTCGGGTGCCGATGCCGCCCCAGAGGTTGGCAATGCCCTCCCCTTGGCAAACATCCCTGTTGGTACCGTGATCCACAACATCGAGTTGCGTCCGGGTCAGGGTGCGCTGTTAGTCCGTTCGGCAGGTAATTTCGCTCAGTTGACATCCCGTGAGGGTAATTATTGCGTCATCAAGCTCCCTTCGGGAGAGACGCGCAAGATCCTCTCTGCTTGCAAGGCCACTGTAGGTAGTGTTGGCAACTCCGACCACGCTCTCGAACAGTCTGGTAAGGCTGGACGTTCACGTTGGTTGGGTCGTCGTCCTCACAACCGTGGTGTTGTGATGAACCCACATGACCACCCAATGGGTGGTGGTGAAGGTCGCCAGTCTGGTGGTCATCCACGTTCGCGTAAAGGTTTGTATGCAAAAGGTCTCAAGACCCGCTCGCCGAAGAAGCATTCAAACAAGTACATTATTGAAAGAGCAAGTAAGAAATAAGTTAACAAGTGTAAATTATGAGTCGTTCATTAAAAAAAGGTCCATATATCAACGTGTCGCTTGAGAAGAAAGTTCTCGCCATGAATGAGAGCGGCAAGAAGACCGTTGTCAAGACTTGGGCTCGGGCTTCAATGATTTCCCCAGACTTCGTGGGACATACTATTGCAGTTCATAACGGAAATAAATTTATCCCTGTTTACATTACGGAAAACATGGTAGGACACAAGTTGGGAGAATTTGCACCAACACGTAAGTTCGGTGGCCATGCAGGTAATAAGAAGTAAGGGAAAACCATTTAAATGACAAAGAAATAAAAATGGGAGCAAGAAAAAGACTGGCTGCTGAGAAGAGAAAAGCAGCGCAAAAGAATATGTACTTCGCAAAGCTCAAGGGGGTTCCTTCCTCTCCCCGCAAGATGCGCTATGTCGTTGATATGGTGCGTGGGTTGGAGGTGAACCGTGCCCTTGCAGTGCTGAGGTTTTCCAATAAGGCGGCATCAAAGGACGTGGAGAAGTTGCTGCGTTCAGCCATTGCCAACTGGGAGGTTAAGAATGACAGGAAAGCAGAGGACGGTGAATTGTTTGTGAGCCGTGTCTTTGTTGACGAAGGTGTGACACTGAAGCGTATGAGGCCCGCTCCTCAGGGACGTGGCTACCGCATCCGCAAGCGTTCAAACCATGTTACGCTGTATGTAGATAAAATACCCGTTGATACTAAACCAAACGATGAAAAAGAATAAGTATGGGACAGAAAGTTAATCCAATCAGCAACCGGCTCGGTATTATCCGTGGGTGGGATTCCAATTGGTACGGTGGCAAGAACTTCGGAGATAATCTTGTCGAGGACATGAAAATCCGCAAGTATCTCAACGAGCGTCTGGCAAAGGCGAGCGTGTCGAAGATTGTCATTGAGCGTACTTTGAAACTTGTCACCATCACTATCTGCACGGCTCGTCCTGGCATCGTCATCGGTAAGGGAGGTCAAGATGTTGACAAACTGAAGGAAGAACTGAAGAAACTTTACAAGAAGGACATTCAGATCAATATTTACGAAGTGAAGAAACCCGAACTGGATGCCACCATCGTTGGTAACAACATTGCGCATCAGATTGAGGGAAAGATTGCTTACCGTCGTGCCATCAAGATGGCCATCCAGAACACGATGCGTGCCGGTGCCGAGGGCATCAAGGTGCAAATCTGTGGACGTCTGAATGGTGCTGAAATGGCGCGCAACGAGATGTATAAGGAAGGTCGTACACCTCTCCATACATTCCGTGCAGACATCGACTATTGCCAGACAGAGGCTCTTACCAAGGTGGGACTCTTAGGCATCAAGGTCTGGATTTGCCGTGGCGAGGTGTATGGGAAGCGTGACTTGACGCAAACCTATGCCCAGGAAAAGCAAGGCGGTGCCCGTGGCGGCAACAATGGAAGGCGTGATGGTCGCGGTGGAAACCGGAAGAGAAACAATAACCGTTAAAAGTAGAAGCTATCATGTTACAGCCAAAAAGAGTAAAATATAGAAGACCTCAAGACGGTCGCGGCAATAAGGGCAATGCCAGCCGTGGTACACAATTGGCCTTTGGGTCGTTTGGTATCAAGACGTTAGAGGCTAAATGGATAGACAGCCGCCAGATTGAGGCTGCCCGTGTGGCGGTGAACCGCTACATGAATCGTGAAGGCCAGGTGTGGATTCGCATCTTCCCAGACAAACCCATCACCCGCAAGCCCGCTGACGTGCGTATGGGTAAGGGAAAAGGTGACCCCGCAGGATGGGTAGCACCCGTGACCCCTGGTCGTATCCTCTTTGAAGTGGAAGGCGTACCTTTTGAGGTGGCCAAGGAGGCTTTGCGCCTCGGTGCCCAGAAGCTGCCCGTGAAGACTAAGTTTATTGTTAGACGTGATTACGATAAAAACGCATAAGGTATGAAGATGACAGAAATTAGAGAACTCGACACAAAGAGTTTGAAAGAGAAACTGGAGAACACTGTGGAGAAGTTGCAGCAGATGAAATTGAACCATGCCGTTGCTCCCCTTGAGAATCCAATGCAACTGAAGGCCATGCGTCATGACATCGCACGTATGAAGACAGAACTTCGCATGAGAGAACTCAATAAATAACAATGGTCCAGATGGAAACAAGAAATTTAAGAAAGACAAGACAGGGTGTCGTTATCAGCAACAAGATGGATAAAACCATTGTTATTGCTTCTAAATTCAAGGAGAAGCACCCTATTTATGGTAAGTTTGTCCAAAAGACAAAGAAATACCATGCACATGATGAGAAGAATGAGGCCAACATCGGCGATACCGTCTTGATTATGGAGACACGCCCCCTTTCCAAGACCAAGAGATGGAGGTTAGTACAAATTGTAGAAAAAGCTAAGTAATTATGATCCAGACAGAATCAAGACTTACAGTATGTGATAATAGCGGTGCCCGTGAGGCTCTCTGCATCCGTGTACTGGGAGGTACGCGCCGCCGTTATGCCAGTGTGGGTGACGTGATAGTTGTTGCTGTCAAGAATGTCATCCCGTCAAGTGAATTGAAAAAGGGTGCTGTGTCCAAGGCTTTGATTGTTCGCACAAAGAAGGAAATCCGTAGGGCTGATGGCTCGTACATCCGCTTCGATGACAACGCCTGTGTGCTTTTGAACAATGCCGGTGAACTTCGTGGCAGCCGTATCTTCGGTCCGGTGGCAAGGGAGTTGCGTGCCGTCAATATGAAAGTTGTCTCTTTGGCACCTGAAGTTCTTTAATAATTTATAATGTAGACAGAAATGAATAAGATTCATATTAAGAAAGACGACAGGGTCATTGTCATAGCTGGTAATGATAAAGGCAAGACAGGGAAAGTGCTGAAGGTGATTGTTAAGGAGAACCGCGCCATCGTCGAGGGTGTCCGCATCATGACCAAGAGTGCCAAGCCCTCTGCCAAGCACCCACAAGGTGGTTTCATCAAGCAGGAAGCTCCTATTCATATTTCCAATTTAAGTTTGATTGACCCCAAGAGCGGCAAGCCAACCCGTATCGCCATCAAGCGTGAAGGAAAGCAGGTGACTCGTATCGCTAAAAAATCAGGAGAGGAGATTAAGTAATGAATACAGCACAGTTAAAGAAAGAATACAAAGAGAAGATTGCTCCTGCCCTGTTTAAGCAGTTCAACTATTCTTCCAAGATGCAGATTCCTGCGTTGAAGAAGATTGTTGTCAACCAAGGACTTGGAGACGCTACACAGGACAAGAAGATTATCGACGTTGCCGTGAACGAGTTGACTACCATTTGCGGACAGAAGGCTGTTGCAACCTACTCGAAGAAGGACATCGCCAACTTCAAGGTTCGTAAGAAGATGCCTATTGGCGTGATGGTAACACTGCGCCGCGAGCGTATGTACGAATTCCTTGAGAAGCTCGTGCGTGTGGCTTTGCCTCGTATTCGTGACTTCAAGGGTATCGAGACCAAGCTCGACGGACGTGGCAACTACACCCTCGGCATTCAGGAGCAGATTATCTTCCCTGAAATTAACCTCGACCAGATTGACCGAATCCAAGGAATGAATATCACTTTCGTGACAACTGCCAAGACGGATGAGGAGGGCTTCGCTCTGCTCAAGGGTCTTGGACTTCCTTTCAAGAACGCAAATAACGATTAATGATATGGCAAAAGAATCAATGAAAGCCCGTGAGGTGAAACGTGCCAAGCTCGTTGCCAAATATGCAGAGAAACGTGCTGCGTTGAAGAAAATCATCGCAACGACGAATGACCCAGCAGAGGCATACGAGGCTGCTCGCAAACTTCAGTCAATTCCCAAGAATGCAAACCCCATCCGTCTGCACAACCGCTGC
>JAFYZV010000014.1 GCA_017548525.1 Prevotella sp. | reverse complement strand
TCAATTATAAAATTACTTTGGCGGGTACCTTTGGCGAGCCGCGTCCATACCATTTCCATGGGGGAGCAGATGTCAAGACCGACCGCAAGGAGGGCAAGCCCATCTTCTCCATTGGCGATGGATATATCTCCCACGTCACCATTGGCATTGGCGGATATGGGAATGCTGTCTACGTACATCATCCCGAAGGCTATACAAGTGTCTATGGCCATCTTCAACGATTCATGCCGCAAGTGGCAACGATGGTGAAAAAGTGGCAGCAAGCCCATCAATGTAAGGATGGAGAGATACGGTTTCGCCCCACCGACTTCCCTGTCGCCAAAGGTCAGTTGTTGGCATTTAGTGGAAATACGGGTGCCTCGCAAGCTCCCCATTTGCATCTCGAAATCCATGACACACAGACTTGGAAGATGATGGATCCGTTGGATTTCATCGGCGATTTCATACAAGACAACGTTCCTCCCACCGCCCACGCCTTGATGGCTTACCCCCAAAAAGGGGAGGGCATTGTCAATGGCAGTGTGGAAGACCAATATTTCAATTTCTCCAACGATGTCCTCAACGATACTTTGACCGCTTGGGGGAAGGTGGGCTTTGGCATTTGGGCGAATGATTACATGGAGGAATCGACCAACAACTTTGGCATCCGCCGCACGGATCTGTATGTTGATGGTCATGCGTTGTTCCATAGCGATGTGAATGGCATTGACATGGAAGACAACTTGCAGGTACATGCTTGGGGCGACTATGCCCATTATCGCAAAAGTCATGTCTGGTATATGAAGTCGTTTCTCTCGCCAGGGATGACGCTTCCCATCCTTTCTGCCGATGACCAAAGGGGTATCGTCAATTTTGATGAGCCACGTGATTACCATTTCATCTATATCCTGATTGATTTCAAAGGCAATCGTCGTGAATATCCTTTCACTGTCAAAGGCAAACAGTCTATCATTCCCAAGCCTTCCTATCATCCCTTCCATACGTTGGTATGGAACCGTCCCAATGTCTATCAATTGCCTGGACTTCAACTGAATGTCCCCTCCAAACGCCTTGTGGAGAATGTGGAATTGCATCCGCAGGTGCAAATCCAACGAGGCAAATACTCCGATACCTACCAATTGACAGACCAAGCCGTTGCCGTGATTGCGCCTTGCACCTTGAGTTTACGTGTGAAAAAACAAGTGGAAGACCCCACGAAGTTATATGTCATTGAACGTTCCAAGAGAGAACGTCGATTGAAAGGACGCTATGAGAATGGATGGTTGACGGTTGCCATCCGTGACTTGGATGCCACTTACGAGGTGGGATATGGCGATGAAGAATACCAAGAAACACTAACCATTTTATGAGAATATGAAAAAGATTATCTTCCTTTTATGCCTGATGGGACTGTATGTAGCCCACCAAGGCTATGCCTGTACGAACTTTATCGTGGGCAAAAAAGCATCTACCGACGGCTCTGTCATCTGTAGTTACAATGCTGATGACTACGGTATGTTCCAATATCTGTGTCTCTATCCTGCAGCCAAACATGCCCAAGGAGAGATGCGGCAAATCTATGACTGGGACACCAATGTCTATCATGGGGAAATCCCTGAGGCTGCGGAGACCTATCATGTCATTGGCAACATCAACGAATGGCAGGTCACCATTGGCGAAACGACGTATGGAGGTCGCGAGGAGATGGTGGACAGCACGGGTATTATCGATTATGGATCGCTCATCTACATCGCCCTCCAACGGTCTAAGACGGCTCGCGAGGCCATCCAAGTAATGACCACACTAACGGAAACCTACGGCTACAATAGTGAAGGCGAGACCTTTACCATCTGTGACCCTAACGAGGCTTGGATCATGGAGATGATGGGCAAGGGTCCTGGGAGCAAGGGAGTGGTATGGGTTGCCATGCGCATACCCGATGATGCCATCTGCGCCCATGCCAACCAAAGCCGCATAGGCAAGTTCAACATGAAGGATAAGGACAACGTGCTGTATTCCAAGGACGTGGTGAAGTATGCCCGCAAGATGGGATGGTTCACGGGAAAAGATGCCGACTTCTCATGGAAGGATGCCTACGCCAAGCCCGATTTCAGCGGTCGCCGCTATTGCGATGCCCGCGTATGGGCGTTTTTCCGCCATTTTGACAAGGGCTTTGACCGTTATCTGCCGTGGGCATTGGGCAAAGACCCCAATGCGGAGGATATGCCTTTGTGGATAGTTCCCAATCGTAAGTTGAGTGTGAAAGACGTGGAGATGTGTATGCGTGACCATTATGAGGGTACTCCACTTGCCCTCGATAGCACCACTATTGGTGGTGGCATCTGGGAGATGCCTTATCGTCCTACGCCGTTAAGCTTTGAGGTGGATGGTGTCAAGTGCTTCAATGAACGTCCCACGTCCACCCAACAGACGGGTTTTACCTACGTCAGCCAGATGCGCTCGTGGCTTCCACGACAAATCGGCGGTGTCTTGTGGTTTGGGAATGATGATGCCAACATGGTGCCATATACCCCCATCTATTGTTGCAACAAGGTACAACCCGAATGCTACAACACCCCTGGCGCAGACGACATCACTTTTTCCGATTGCAACGCCTTCTGGGTTTGCAATTGGGTGAGTAACATGGTTTATCCGCGTTACAGTCAGATGTTCCCCTCTCTAAAGGCTGTGCGTGACAGTTTGGAGCAGAGTTATTTCGGCCAACAGGGATTGATAGAACAGCTTGCCAAGCAGTTCTGCGAGAAAAGCGATTCCCTTGGCGTGGAATTTCTCACGGAGTACAGCAACCAAAAAGCACAAGAGATGCTTACCAGATGGAAACAACTTGCCACCTATCTCATTGTCAAATATAACGACATGACCGTCCGGCCAGAGAAGAACGGCAAGTTCCTACGCACTGAGACAGGCCAGGGAGCAAGAGTGAAACGCCCTGGCTATCCCAAGTCATACGCAAGGGAATATATCAAGCAGACTGGGGATAAATACAAACAGCCATAACAAAATGCCATTATCACATCATCCCTCTCACCTCAAAGGGTGGGAGGGATGATGTGTTTCTATGGGATGGACATGATGAATCGAGTTACGATACATCACGCATACTCAGGGAAATACGGTGGCGTTGGGTGTCTACTTCTGTGACAAGCACAGTGACATGCTGGTGTAGTTTCACCACTTCATTGGGATCGGAGATGTAGCGGTTGGCGAGCTTGGAGACGTGTACCAGCCCGTCTTGGTGTACACCGATGTCCACAAACGCGCCAAACTTGGTGATATTGGTGATGATGCCTGGCAGTGTCATACCCACTTGCAGGTCGCCTATCTCATGCACACGTGGGTCAAACTCAAAGGTTTCCGCCGCTCCGCGTGGATCTCGTCCAGGCTTCTCCAGTTCCTTCATGATGTCGGAGAGGGTAGGGATGCCGATATCTGCTGTAACATACTGATGGATGTCGATGTCTTGTTGCCGTTGTTTATCCTTCACCAGTTCAGTTACGGTGCAATGGGAATCCTTTGCCATCTGCTCCACAATCTTATAACTCTCGGGATGGACGGCACTATCATCCAACGGGTTCTTGGCATTGGGGATGCGCAGGAATCCCGCACATTGCTCATAGGCGGTAGCTCCGAGGCGCGGCACTTTCTTCAATTGCGCCCGTGAGGTGAATGCTCCATTCACCCGACGGTAGTCCACGATGTTCTGCGCCAATGCAGGACCGAGGCCGCTGACATAGGTGAGCAGGTGCTTGGATGCCGTGTTGACATTTACACCCACGAGGTTGACGCAGCTCTCCACCGTCTGGTCGAGGCTCTTCTTGAGCTTTGCTTGGTCTACGTCGTGTTGGTATTGTCCCACACCGATGCTCTTGGGGTCAATCTTCACCAACTCCGCCAACGGGTCCATGAGCCTTCGCCCGATGGAAACGGCACCACGCACGGTGACATCCTCGTCGGGAAATTCCTCCCTTGCTATCTTTGATGCGGAATAGATGGATGCGCCATCCTCGCTCACTACAAACACGGGGATGTCTGTCTCCCTGACAATGTCCGTGGTCTCGCGGCTTGCCGTGCCGTTGCCAACGGCAATCGCCTCCACTTGATACCGAGTGGCAATGTCACGGAAACGGGAGAGAGCTGTGGCTTTCGCCCCCTTTGGAGGGAATGGGTACACGACATCATGATACAAGAGGTTGCCCTGGGCATCGAGACATACCACCTTGCACCCCGTGCGAATGCCGGGGTCTACGCCCATGACTCGCTTTTGGCCTAAGGGTGCAGCTAACAATAGTTGTCGTAGGTTCTCCGAAAAGACAGCAATAGCCTCCTCATCTGCTTTCTGTTTGCTGATGGTGGCAATCTCGTTCTCGATGGATGGTGCCAACAGGCGTTTGTAAGAATCCTCCACTGCTTCTGCCACCAGCGTGGCGCAGTCGCCATAGCCACGGACATAATGGCGTTTGAGTCGATTGATGGCTTGCTCGTCATCGATGGAAATGCTAACCTTCAGAAATCCCTCGTTTTCCCCTCGGCGCATGGCGAGTAGGCGGTTGCCCGTGCATCGACGCAAGGGTTCCGTGAAGTCGAAATAGTCGGAATATTTGACGGCATCGTCGCTGTCCTTCTTTGCTTTCACCACTTTGGACGATATTTGCGCCTCGCGGAGGAACGTGTTGCGCAATTGCTGGCGCGTTTGCTCGTTCTCGCTCACTGTCTCGGCGATGATGTCCTGCGCCCCTTTCAATGCCATCTCCACGTCTTTCACGTCGCCATTGACAAATCGACGTGCCACCATGCGGATGTCACGCTCGCGTTGCATCATGATGGTCATCGCCAAGGGCTCCAGTCCCTGCTCGCGAGCCACCTGCGCCCTTGTCCTGCGCTTGGGCTTGTAGGGGAGGTAGATGTCTTCCAACTCTGTAGCATCCCAGCAATGGTCGATGCGCTGTTGTAGCTCAGGTGTCATCTTGCCAAGGTCATTGATGGTCTTGCAGATCGTTTCCTTGCGCTTGGCAATGGCTTTGAGTTGTTCATTCATGTCATTGATTTTGCCTATCTGCACCTCGTCCATCCCACCCGTTTTCTCCTTTCTGTAGCGGGCGATGAAGGGAATGGTAGCCCCCTCTTCCAATAATGCCAGTGTGTTGGCAACGCCCGTTTGTGACAATGCTAATTCCTTGCTTATCAATATAGTAAATTTATTCATAACTCGTTATTTGTTTTTCTATTTTCTTCCATGTCACGTCGCACCGTGTCGGATTATTGGTTGTCACGTAGTTGTTATCCGTATGCATCTTATTGGTGTATATAATGAAACTGGACATCAAATAATTATAGGACGAAATGATGTATGACACTTGTCAAAAACAACTATGATAATTAAATTGTAATTAATAACACTTCTTTTGCTATTATTTTTATTATGCTACCTGTCGAGTTAGTCTCTATCTCATAATAGTTTAAATCCACATCATTTATCATTCCTTTCCATTTAGCATATATCTCTTTTACATAACTACAGTCTCTTCCCTTTGAAATAGCTTTTACTATACTTTCCGAAGCTACCATCCCAAAATTCATATTCAAATCAGCCCAATACACATTATTGAAACGTAGATTTCGTTTTGTATTATCAGCACAAATAATGAAAATAACAATAGTGTCATTGATGCCAGGATTGTTCCTGTCAATCATTATTTTTTCAATGATTGCATCATGCCAATCTATTTCACAAAAATTATATAATGTTATCTTTTCCATGACCATATATAAATATTAAATATGTGTTCCTTATTACCATTTAGTGGAAATCTATTTCATTCTGCCTTATTGTGATAATAATTTTCGTTGGGATTCTCGTATGTAATATTCCTATCAAATTCACCATCTTCGTTTCTTTTGGCTATCCATCTATTATACATTTTTCTGTTGCGGATTTCATCCCAGGGATATCTCTTAACATTCTCCCATTTGATTAAGAAAAAAAGCAGGGATCATTATTATAGAACAAATAGAGTGAGTCTATTCCACATATAGAGTCTGGATATATTATCACTCTACTGACATTGATACCATCCCATAGGATAACCCCAGCTGTATTGATTTCACTATCAGTAAGCAAATATCTGGGCCATAATTGATAATCCACGCTATCGATATTATCGTAGTGAGATGCACCTATAATCAATGTGTCATTCGTACAATTCCTAAAATTAACAACAAACTTAGTGTGAATTATCGGTACACAAGATAATAATAAACAAGCAATTACCGAGGTGTACATATATAGATTCCAATATCTCTTATTTATGACCATAATTCCTAATAGTGCAAGAACGTATAAACAAGCATGTGTTGAGGTGAGAGAGCCATTGCAGTTGGTGTCATGTGATGTGGTTATTCCACGATGAAGTCAAACTCTTCCTCTTCCAAGGGTTCCTTTTCCTGTGTCTTGGGCTTAGGTGTGTTTTTCAGGTTTCCTTGCTCATCGAACATTCCGTAGGTGGTACGGAGGACGATGAACTCGGTGCGGCGGTTCAGCTGGTTGCATATCTCCTGCTTTTCCTCATCCAAGTTCTTGATGTATTCCTCTGTCAACACGTCGCCCTCTTTCATCCACGGGTATTTCGCTACGTTTTTCTTGCGGATGGTCTTTGGCTTCTCCTTGCCATAGCCTACGGGCGAGAGACGGTCTTCAGCTATGCCATGCTCAATGAGATAGTTGACCACCGACTCGGCACGTCGTTGTGCCAATCCCTTGTTATAGGCAGAGGAGCCTTTATAATCACAGTGGGCACTCAGTTCGATGGTTACGTTCGGGTTCTCGTTGAGCAATCCCACCAACTCGTCTAAAGCCTGTGTGGACTCGGGGCGCAGCGTCGCCTTGTCGAAGTCGTAGAAAATATTGTCAATCAACACGGGGGCGGTGATGGATGCCAAGGGGAATTGCAATACATATTCCTCTGACTCATTGGCTTTCTCCACTTTCAATTCCTCCTTGTGATTGAGATATCCTTTGCAAGTACCTAACAGGACATAGCTCACACCAGGGGTCACCACGTAGGTGAAAGATCCATCACTCAACACGCTCAACTTGGTGTTGGTGCCGTCGTCGCCCACAAGGTGTACTTGTGCGGCGGGCAGTTCGTAGCCATCAATTTCATACACCCATCCCTTGATGGCTTGCACAATCTCGGGATTCTCAAATGAGAAGATATGGTCCCAGCCACGCCCATTGCCACGGTTTGAACAGAAGTAGCCACGGTTATAGGGACCTTCGAAGGTCATGCCGAAGTCATCTGCCTGTGAGTTGAGGGGATAGCCGGGGTGTTCCAGCATATACCGTTTGGTGTCGGGATTGACCTTGGCGATGAAGATGTCGAGACCTCCCATTCCAGGGTGTCCGTCGGAAGAGAAATAGAAGTCGCCATTTGGGCGGAACGCGGGAAACATCTCATCTCCCGGCGTGTTAATGGGGTCGCCCAAATTCTCCACACCTCCCATGCTATTTCCCGACAAGCGGATGCGCCAGATGTCAAGGCCACCCTTACCTCCTGGCATGTCTGAGCAAAAGTAGAGCCATTCGCCATCGGGTGAGACAGCGGGATGGGCATAGCAGGAGAGTGTGTCATTAGAGATTTTCACCTCCGTCGCCTTACCCCAAGCGGCATCGGATCGTGACGACTTCATGATTTGTGCGAAACGGGGATAGGAGGGATCTACGGGGCATTGCGTGAGATACATCGTCTTGCCATCGGGTGTGAAGGCTCCCACACCCTCGTCGTAGTTGGTGTTCAGCCCCCCTGTCACCGCCTCTGGCTTAGACCATTTGCCTTTGTCATCCTTCTGGGAGAAAAAGATGTCGCCAGGTTTCGTTCCTGTAATACCACTCAATTCGTCTCCCTGGGCATCGTTTCGTGTTGACGAGAAATAGAGATATTCAAACTGGTCGCCCAACAACATGGGGGAATAGTCGGCACGGCGTGAATTGAAAATGTCCATCTTCTTGATGGTATAGCGTGACCCTTGCTTTTTCCATTCAGGGGCATTCTTGGCAGAGATGAGACCATTCTTTGCCAAAATGTCATTCGGCATGGAGTCGAGAACCATGGAAAACTCCTCGACGGCATTCTTGTATTCACCGTTCTTCAACAGTTGACGGGCGAAATGCAGTCGGTCATCTGTCGTGGCTTGCTTGTATCTGATGGCATTGCGATAGGCGGCGATGGCAGCTTGCGACTGGTTCACTTTCTCGTAGCATCGTGCCATCTTCTGAGCAATCTGCCCCCGTCGTTCTCTTTCCTTGGCAGGGGTATTCCTATATGCTTGCTTAAACTCGGTAGCTGCGTCATAATACTCACCCAAGGCAAGATATTTCTCTGCCTTTTTCATGTTTTTGTCTGCCCCACATGCGGTAAACAACATGCTCCCAGCGAGCAACAACATGCTATATATATAAATATGTGCCTTCTTTCCCATATACATTATAACGAAAAATGCGTCAATTTATTTTAATTCTTCTTTTTTTTGCGTACTTTTGCAGACAGAAAAAAGTAAAAACATCTCCTTTTTCGATGACCAACCAAGCGATGATACTTGCCGCAGGACTTGGCACAAGGCTCAAGCCATTGACAGACACGATGCCGAAGGCATTGGTTAAGGTGGGTGGTAAGCCCTTGCTCGACCGTATCATTCTCCGCCTCCGCGAGCAAGGCTATCAGCGGTTTGTGGTGAATGTGCATCATTTTGCCGACCAGATAGAGCAACATCTTGCCGAACAAGGCAATTATGGGGTGCAGGTCGTTGTAAGCGATGAGCGGTCAGAGTTGCTGGAAACGGGTGGTGCACTCAAACGGGCAGCGTCTCTTTTCGTTGATGAAACGCCCATCCTTATCCACAATGTAGACATTCTCGATAATGTAGACTATACTTGGTTTCGCCGTCAGCACCTTGACGATGAGGATGCCGTGCTGCTTGTCAGCCGCAGAAAGACGAAACGTTATTTGTTTTTCGACAATGCCATGCGACTCATGGGTTGGGTGAATGTGGACACGGGCGAGATACGAAGTCCTTACGAATGGGTGAAGAATCCCGATGATGTTGCCATTGACAAGGAACATTATCAACTTACTATCAAGCGCGGAACATCCGACCTCGCTCTTAATATGTTTGCCTTCTCGGGTATCCATAGTTTCTCTCCACGCTTGTTTCCCTTGATGGAGCGTTTTCCCGATAGGTTTTCCATTATTGATTTTTACCTACAGATATGCCACCGCTCACGGATTTATGGTTGCCACAAGCCTGACTTGTGGATGTTTGACGTGGGTAAGCTCGACTCTTTGGCAGAAATCAATGCGCAATTGAAAGATTGATTACAATATATTATCATGCAACAAAAAATTATTATTCTCGATTTCGGCTCACAGACCACACAATTGATTGGTCGCCGTGTGCGCGAACTCGACACGTTTTGTGAGATATTCCCTTATAACAAGTATCCCGTGGATGATAAAACTGTCATTGGTGTCATCCTCAGCGGGTCGCCTTATTCGGTGCATGACCCCGAGGCGTTCAAAGTAGACTTGAGTCAGTTTGTGGGCAAGGTACCCGTCCTTGGCATCTGTTATGGGGCGCAATTCATTTCCTATACCAACGGCGGTAAGGTGGAAAAGACCAACACCCGTGAATATGGTCGCGCCCACCTGCAATATATCGACATGGAGAATCCCTTATTCAAGGGGTTTGACCAAGGCTCCCAAGTGTGGATGAGCCATGGCGATAGTATCACAGACATCCCCAAGGGATTCCATTGCATCGCCTCCACCAACGATGTGAAATATGCCGCCTTTGCCAATGAAGGACAACCCAATGGGGTGTATGCTGTGCAATTTCATCCCGAGGTGTTCCATACATTGCAGGGAACACGGCTTTTAAGGAATTTCGTGGTTGACATTTGCGGTAGCAGACAGGAGTGGAGTGCAGCGTCATTCGTTGATTCTACCGTGGCAGAGTTGAAGGAACAGGTAGGCAATGACCGTGTCATTCTCGGCTTATCGGGTGGGGTGGACTCGTCGGTGGCGGCGGTCTTGCTCAATCGTGCCATTGGGAACAACCTCACTTGCATTTTTGTGGATCATGGTATGTTACGCAAAGATGAGTTTTCACAGGTGATGAACGACTACAAGGTATTGGGATTGAACGTCATTGGCGTGGATGACAGTGAGAAGTTCTTTGTCGATTTGGCAGGCGTGAGCGACCCCGAACAGAAGCGAAAGATTATCGGACGTGACTTTATAGAGGTGTTCAATGCCGAGGCGAAGAAGATTACCGATGCCAAATGGTTGGCACAAGGCACCATCTATCCCGACCGTATTGAGTCGCTGAACATCACTGGAAAGGTCATCAATAGACACCACAACGTGGGAGGGCTGCCCAAGGAGATGCACTTGAAACTATGTGAGCCGCTGAAGTGGTTGTTCAAGGATGAAGTGCGGCGTGTGGGAAGGCAACTTGGAATGCCCGAACATCTCATCACGCGCCATCCTTTCCCTGGGCCGGGATTGGCGGTGCGCATCCTTGGAGACATCACTCCCGAGAAAGTAAGAATTCTACAGGAGGCAGATGACATTTATATCCGTGGCTTGCGAGAATATAAGGTGCGGCTCTCTGGCGAAGAGGCGCGTAAGGTGTTGGCAGCTGGTGTACCCGCCGAGATGACTGATGGCGAGATAGAAGTGTCGCTATACGACCAGATTTGGCAAGCGGGAGCCATACTCCTCAGCACCGTCCGCTCCGTGGGCGTGATGGGAGACGAGCGCACTTACGAGCATCCTGTGGCACTCCGTGCCGTGACATCCACAGATGCCATGACTGCAGATTGGGCACATCTGCCATACGACTTCATGGCAAAGGTATCGAATGATATTATTAATAAGGTGAAAGGAGTCAACCGCGTGTGCTATGACATATCCTCCAAGCCGCCATCAACGATTGAGTGGGAATGATCTACGGCATATATGATGATAGCAATACATAGTAAAAAATAACAATAAACAACAAACAAAAAGAATGAAAAGCAGGACAAGCAAATGGTTCGAAACCTCTGTGCGCTATGAGCGACAGGGGGAAGAGGGACTGATGAAGAAAGTGAACGAGCTATATGTAGTGGAGGCATTGTCCTTCGGCGAAGCAGAAGTGATGATTACGCGAGAGATGTCGTCATACGTGAGTGGCGAGTTTGAGGTGAAAAACATCACACCGACATCATACGGGGAGATATTCTTCAGCGAGATCACCAATGACGACCGTTGGTATAAGGCTCGCCTGTCGTTTATCACCATAGACGAGAAAACGGAGAAGGAGAAGCGTACAAGCGTGTATTACCTCGTGCAGGCATCCACGTTCAACGGTGCTGTGAATAACATTGAGAAGGTGATGTCTGGCACGATGATAGACTATGTCATATCCAACATCACCGAGACCAAGATCATGGATGTCTATACCCATGATGAAATCATCAAGTCGAATGCCACAGACGACAAACCTGAATATGAGCAATGAGGTGGCATATCCCGTGCGTGAGTCGTTGCGTAGTGTCCTCTCCGATCTGCCAGCAGATGTGAGATTGGTGGCGGTGAGCAAGTTCCATCCCAACGAATATATCATGGCGGCATACAAGGAGGGGCAGCGCATCTTCGGGGAGAGTCGCGAACAGGAACTTTCCAAGAAGGTGGTGTCGCTCCCCGATGACATCGAGTGGCATTTCATCGGGCATCTACAGACCAACAAGGTACGGTTCATCGTGCCTTACATT
>JAFYZV010000123.1 GCA_017548525.1 Prevotella sp. | reverse complement strand
TTTAGTAGATGGGGTTGGGGTAGTAGGGGCAGTCTCAACCTTTCTCACGGGGAAGTTGATGCTCTTGATGGCACCCGTCGGGCATACCGTCTCACACTTGCGGCAAATCTTGCACTTGCGCCAGTCGATATAAGCCACATTGTTCTCTACCGTGATGGCCTCAAATTTACATTCCTTCGTACATTTGCCACAACCGATACATGCGGCTGCACAAGCTTTCTTTGCAACGGCTCCTTTCTCTTTATTCACGCAACTAACCCATAGGCGACGACCCTTAGGCCCTTTCTTGCGTAGTTCGATGATATGGCGTGGACAAGCTTTTACACATGCCCCGCACGATGTACATTTATCTTCGTCAACCTCGGGAAGTCCCGTTTCTTCGTTGATGTGTATGGCTTTGAAGTTGCAAGCCGAAACGCAGTCGCCACAACCCAAGCATCCATAGCCACATCCAGTCTCGCCCGCGCTACAGGCGTTCATGGCGTCGCAGGTACGCAAGCCATCATATTCAGCGATACGGGGACGTAATTCGCAAGTGCCATGACAGCGCACCACCGCCACCATCGGCTCCGTTGCGGCAACCGCCATGCCCAACAAGTCAGCTACCTGACCCATCACAGCCGATCCGCCCACGGGACAATTCAATCCTTCCAACGACCCCTTGTCGGCGACTTTTACCAAGGCATCTGCCATACCGCCACATCCAGGGAAGCCACAACCGCCACAGTTAGCACCAGGCAGGATGGCAGCGACCTCTCCTATGCGAGGGTCTTCCTTTACGGCAAAGTGCTTGGAAACGGCATATAAGATCAAAGCTGCTATCAAAGCAATGCTTCCAAGAACGATAACCGCAATCGTGATAAAATTCATAATACTTGTTATTTTGTTTATTTCTCAATCCAAAACGTGAGCTGTTCCCGCATCTTATCCCTAAACATATATAATAATAAATAATAAGGTATAAGCGAAAGAACTGCCAAACTGGCGGCAAGAGTCTCCTTCCCCGTGAATCCCATCGTAGTGAATAACACGGCGAGAAGCAGCAGGAACGGTATGCCGAATCCAAAAATGACGGCTCGTGCGCCTGTCTTCGTGGATGTCATTACCGTCACCGCATCGCCTTTCTTCCATGTGTCAGTAGGTGTATCGTAGACATCAATCATCTTTTCCTTCGCTTCCGATGCGTGGCAATGGCTTGACACAGCGCACTGGCTACATGCCGTTGCTTGGAGGATACGTACTCGGATATGCCCCCTCTCCACAGATTCGATGATACCAGAATGACTGATTGTGCTACTCATTGCAATGGCAAAAGTAGCATTATAATTTCAAATGGCAAAGTAAAAACCGAAAATAATTGGGAATAATGTCCGAAAACGTTTTCAAAATGTGTATCTTTGCGCCGTTGAAAAATCAAGGAAAACGATGAGATACGGAATCATTGGAACGGGAGCGATTGGTGGCTACTATGGTGGTAAGTTGGCGCATGATGGACAGGAGGTGCATTTCCTGTTGCATCGCGACTATGAATATGTCATTGAACACGGGTTGCAGGTAGACTCCTGCGATGGCTCTTTCCACATCGACCACCCCCACGTGTACCCATCTACTGCACAGATGCCCCCATGTGATGTGGTGCTGGTATGCCTTAAGTCAATCAATAACTATCTTCTACGTGATATGTTACCTCCTTTGTTGTCGCCCGACACGTTAGTGGTGCTTATCCAGAATGGCATCGGAGTGGAAGAAGACGTGCAACAGATGTTCCCCGACACCGCTCTTGCGGCAGGCTTGGCATTTATTTGTTCAGCCAAGACGGAGCCGGGACGGGTGGATCATCAATGCTATGGACACATCAATTTCGGTAATTACTCATGTAAGGATGAGGCGAAAATGCAATGCCTCGTGGACGAATTCAACCATGCGGGCATCAAGGCGGGCTTGTTTGAATATATGGAGGCACGATGGAAAAAGGCGGTTTGGAACATGCCTTTCAATGGGATGACCGTCGCCTTGCATACCCAGACCGACCTCTTGCTCAAGAATCCAGCCACCCGACAACTTATCCGTGAGCAGATGATGGAGGTAGTGGGGGCGGCACAATGCCTCGGCGTGAACAATTTAGATGAGTCTTTCGTGGACCTGATGATACAGATGACCGACGAGATGACTCCCTATTCGCCCTCCATGCGCCTCGATTACGACTTCCATCGACCCTTGGAGATCCATTACATCTATACTCGTCCGATAGAGATTGCCCGCAAGGCAGGTTTCCCCATGCCTAAGTTAGAAATGCTGGAAGCTGAGTTGCGCTTCCTTTCTGAGAGTTGAAGCGTGGCTTGTTATGTGATGGAAAGAAAGACAAACCTATCGGTTTCATCTTTGAAACGATAGAAAGGCAATAGGCATCACATTTTTTCCGTGATGCCTTTTTTAGTCTTTCACAAATAAAAAAGCATAATAAATCGTAATTCTCAAATATCATTTGTATATTTGCAGCAAAACAATCACAGATTTATGTCGAATTATCAACAAACAATGATAAGCCCAGAGTCGCTATTACAGCATTGATGGCGAACTTGGCTATAGATTTTTAGTAAAAGATAATAAATAAGAATAAATATGGAAACAATTATCATTGGTCAAGGTTATAACATCGAGGAGGATTCCTCGGTTGGAAAAGAATTGGTCAAACAATTCGAGTCTAAGATATATGACAATTTTACATGTCTGGTTGCGTTTGCAAGTTATGGCGGTGTATCTGCTCTAACCAAATATATAGAGGAAGGGAAAGCTA
>JAFYZV010000122.1 GCA_017548525.1 Prevotella sp. | reverse complement strand
GCCGTTGCGGCGGCATCTTTTAATACTGTGATTGAAGCGATGTCCTCCACATTCACGGAGAGAAGCGACGCATATTGTTCCTCGTTGGCATTAGCGAAGTCGAATGTCTCGTCGGGGTTGTCGAAGATTTTGTCATCCACAACTATCAATGGCTCGGCATTCCCGTTGATGGTGGTGACACCACGGAGGCGCATAGTCGTACCCGCACCGAGGTTTCCTGAATTACTCACGATGTCGAGACCGGCAATCTCACCCTGCAACGCCTCATCGGCGGAGGTGAAAGAGAGACCCTCCACCGACTCCATATCGAAAGTTTGCTGGGCTACTGATATTTCCCTCTTGGGGATAAAGAGGCCACCAGACCCTGTGCGGGTCGCCTTGACCGTCACCTCCTGCAACGTCGTTGACTCGGGTTCGAGTACGATGTCAAAGATTTCCTGGTCTCCAATGGGAATTGTCTTGGTTTTGTCTCCCACGAAAGAGACCACCAGTTTGTTTTTGCCACTCTTCACTTCCATCGAGAAGTTACCGTTGACATCCGTCTGTGCTGCAGAGACAATACGGTTGTTGGCATCACGCTCCACAACATTCGCCATCATGATGGGTCCCATATTGTCGCTCACCGTACCCGAGATGCGTTTCTGCGCCATCATCACTTGGGTAACGGTAGAGAGCAGGGCGATAATAAATATCTTTCTTATTAGGTTATTCATACTTCATTCCTCCTATTTAATCGACATACGAAGGATCCCATGTCGGCTTGCCAGAAGAATCCTTATAAAGATAGAACGGTTCAGTTATCTCATGGACAGAACAGAAAGAGGAGGTAGTAATGGCGGTGGCAGACTGGCGACCGGCATTAAACCAATAATCGCGAGCCATTTGGTTGACCACCATCTCACCATTGTTGGCATTGACGGAACGGGTAACACCAGCCTCGTCAATGATGTTGATGATGCCGCTACCGCCAGATATTTCCAACTTACGTGCCAATCCTAACTCGTCCGTCGCCAAGGTCTGGTATTCGCCAGCCTCCACGACGTTATCTGCATAGAGGGAAATGCTCTGGAAATGATACCTCACAAACTTACGGATGGCGTTGATCATCTTCTTGGCTTTGGCGCGAACCTCGGCACTCGCCTCGTCGCCATATTCATCGAATAGAGCTTGTATCTCGCTCCAACGGGGCAACCCAGCGGCGTAAGCCTTTTCCATGGCGACGTTATCGGGTGCATAGAGCGTATAGTTATAGGTGTTAAACATCTTCACGTTCTCATCCAAGCAGGCATTCGAGACGGAATTGTTTCCCGTGCCATAAGTGGAAGTAAACACGATGTATTGGTCTTGTTCGGTCGTGCCAAAAGAGTTCTTGTTGGCAGAGATGCCAGCCCATGTGAGGATGTTGTCGGCAGAGAAACCCGAGCAAGCCTCAAAAAACTCGGAGAATTGTTCGGGATAATCACGCAACACACGCGACACGCTGCGCTGTGGGGCTTGGATGATATGGTCGATGCGGTATGCCTTACCATTCTTCTCATTATACACCTCCTCAATCTTGGGAGTTTCCATCCCCTCGTTCTCAATCTGCGCACCACTCATCACAGAACCGCCTTTCGATGGGTCGCTGACATAGATGGCTCCTCCGTGCTTGGTCTGGTAGTAATGGTTGCGTCCCAATGTCTCGCCATCGCCCAATAGGACGGTATGGTAATTCAGGATGTCCACCAATTGCGAAGAGCGTTGTTTGATGTCCGACACCTCGCCGATACGGTCGCCGATGGTGTTATCTGCCTTGTTGTAATAGAACCGCTCACAACGGATATTGGGTGTTCGAGAGGGGTCGTAATAGAAATGCAGAACCTCCGGACGGGTATGTCCCAAGGATGTGGGATCAACATAATACTGGTCGAAAGCCTCATCATCAGGGATGAAGAACGCATAATTGGCACTCATAGCCAACAGATAGAAACGGAAGTCCACACCCAAATAACTACGGTCTTGTATCGCCCAGTTCATCACACGCATGTCAGGATAGGATGATGCGGGTGCCAACACGGCTTGGTATTCATCGGGTGCGAGCATGTCTTTCAGAATATAAATCACGCCATTGTTGGCGATTTTGATGTCATACTTGCCATCAGCTTTCTTCTTCAAATAACCCAAGTTCATGCCCATGTTCTCCGAGGCATCGTTGATGATGGTGGTGAACTTGCTCGGCACGGTCTCCACAAACGAGTTTTTTTGCAGATTCTTGACAAATGCCGTCAACACCTGCGGGTTGCGGGCATGAAGGGAGTCGAGGTTTTCCAACAGGTTCTCCTCGGTATTCTCCTTGTCGCCGTAGATGTCGATCAGAAACGCACCATTGCCCCCTTGAAGGAAATACGTCTTGAAAGCATTGTCATCGGGAACGAACATCGCACCGATGTCGGTAATGGTATAGTCTATCGACGACACATTGGCATGGGAAGGATAATATTGGTTCCATCCCGGGTCGTATGCCAGATAGCGTCCCTGACCTAAGGTGCGACCATTGGGGTCAACCACCAACGTGCTGTTCTGCGACCGTGAGCTGACATATCTCACTTGGAAGATAGAGTCGATGGTTCCCTTGCCATTCGCCACTGCCCAATCGTTATAATTGTTGGTCGTCGTCTGGTCAAAATAGGGAGCGGCGAAATAGTCCAACACACGGCTAAAGATGCTCGTCTCGGCATTGCCTCGCAACACCTGCGCCATGTTACCTGGCGGCACAAGCACGTCTTGCAACTGCTGGATATAGCCGTTCATACAGGTCACGTCGCGGTTGATGATGCGGTCGTTAAACACGTATGCGGGCTTCGTGTCCTCATTGTACGCCTCGCCTGTCAAGATATAGAAGTCACTCTCGTCACCTTCGGTGGTGATGGAGTTGTTCACCATCTGCTCACGGGTGAAATGCACCATCATTGGGCGCGTGTTGTCGCTCACCACATCAATACCCTTGTAATACTTCGTCCACCACTTGTTGTTCTTCGGCATGTCGGCAGGACCGTAGAGATGGGTGATGGAGTCAATGACGCTAACCGACGTGGCATGTTTCACCGCCAACCCCTTGGTGACCGTATTGCCGTTGCTGACATTGGAAAGCATGTCAACCAACAGGGCGTTGTCGATCATCGATGAATAGAGCAACAGTTTTTTCTGTGCCTCGGAGAGACCCTCGTAACTGCGCACCCCCCACGGATTATCCTGGAAGAAACGCTCAAAAGCCTCATCGTTGGCAGGAAACACCGTCTTACTTCCCGTGCGAGACAGAGTGCTTGCATAGTCGAGATCATTCACCAACCGCAAGTACGTGTTGAACGTACCCGTCAGCCGTGTCTGGTCTGCCTTCTGCAATTCCTCATAGATGCTGCCGCCGAGCCACTCTGGCTTGACCTCAGCATCCACTTCCTCATTCTTATCCACACAGGAAGTCATCAATCCCGCGCATACGAGACTGATACAAATGAAGAGTTTTTTCATGTTTCTATTAAGTTAATAATTTGTTTCGCCAAAATTTAGAGTGCCGAAAGTTCGATTTGTTGGCGCAAATTTACGCTAAAAAATGCAAATTGCCAAATCATTGGCAGACGAAAACACCACTATTCCCAAAAAACAAAGGTAAAATGTCACAAACAACTAAACGACCATCATATAAAAAGGAAGGCACAGCCATACTCTTTCCTTGCCATGCCTTCCCAATAGGACTATATCAACACAAAACTAATAGATAAACTTCTTACCACCTCGGATATATAGCCCGCCACGCTGCGGAGTCAGCACCCTGCGGCCTTGCAGGTCATAGATGGTTTCTATATCGTTCGACCTGTCACTTGTATCCGTGGCGAATTCTTTAAAGCCCACGTCCACCGTGTATTCGAAATACGAGTCGATTAATTGGAACCTATTATCTATCCATTCCTCTATGCGCTCCATGCTATCCACGTACCCCAACCGCACGTACGGCTTTACGCCCTTATTGTCAGCTGTTGCCACCCACTCGCACATGTCAAGGCGACATATATCCCCCTTCTTGTACATAGCCGAAGAATCCCAGTCGGGTAACTGATGATAGTTGACCCATTCGTCCACGGGCGTCCAGCACCATGCG
>JAFYZV010000121.1 GCA_017548525.1 Prevotella sp. | reverse complement strand
TAGTCTTTTCTCTGGCGGTGGAGGTCTCGACCTCGGCTTCAAACAAGCAGGATTTGATATTGTTTGGGCTATCGACAACAATCAAGATGCCGTCAATACCTATAAGCGCAATGTCGGAAACGAAATTATGTGTGGCGATATTACCGCCATCGACATCAACGATATCCCTCAAGCAGACATCGTAATTGGTGGACCTCCCTGCCAGTCATTCTCGTTGGCAGGCAAACGCCAATGTGATGATGAACGAGGCAGATTGGTTTGGCGTTATTTGGACATTATCAAGCGCGTATCGCCAAAAGCCTTTTTGTTTGAGAATGTGGTTGGCTTAATATCCGCAAAAGATAAACAAGGACATAAGATACTTGATGGACTTCTCAAAACCTTTGAAGAGGCAGGCTATCATGTTTCTTGGCATCTGGTGAATGCAGCTGACTATGGAGTTCCACAACTAAGAAAGCGAGTCATTATCGTGGGCTTGAAAAACGGGCAGTTCGAATTTCCTGTTACAACACATAACGATGAGGGAACTGACGGAAAGAAAAGATATGTTAGTGTTGAGGATGCTATCGGCGATTTGCCTATGGCAGGCACTTCAGGGAGAATATCTGAACACGATTATCCAACAATGAGCAAACTCGACCAATACATCTGCTCTCATGTGAAGCCTGGAGGCAACTATATGGATATACCTGACGAGGTACCTTCTGTCAGGATAAAACGTCTGAAGCGAGATGGTGGTCACACCACCTGCTACGGACGTATGCTCCCCAACAAACCAGCATACACAATCAATACCTATTTCAATCGGCCCAACGTAGGATGCAATATTCACTATAAGCATGATCGCATCATTACCCTTAGAGAAGCTATGCGTCTTCAGACATTCCCAGATAGCTATGAATTCGTCTCGAAATCAAAGCAGGGGAAAAACCTGATAGTAGGTAATGCTGTACCACCGCATCTGGCATTTGTGCTGGCAACAAAACTGAAAGAATATCTAAGCTGAAAACCTATATGTGGATAAAGAATACAGACAAAGAAGTTGAGTGCTTTCATCCTGTATGTAAGGAGGCTCTTGAAAGAGCGTTGAAGCAACTGAATCTTGACAAGGACTATGAAGTGCAGCACCATCGGTATGTAGGCACTATTGAGATGGACTTGGTTATTGCAAGCAAGGAAACCAACAAGATATTGTGTGTAGTTGAAGTGAAACGCACCATTGCTGCTGTCAATAGCACCCGCTATCAATATCAAGCAATGAGTTATGTTCAGTCGTTGAGAGACAATGAGTTGGAAAGCCGATACTATCTGTTGACAAACCTTGAGAGTTCCTGCCTTTTCAAGTTCGACAAGAACCGCCCCAATGTTTACGAACAGATTATTGAACCAGGTTTCTCACTTAACCACAAGTTTGCGGATGTAAGCAAGGCAGAGTTCATGACTGACCTGACGAAGCAATATGCCAACTTTATCTCTATCGTCAAGAATGATAGTGGAAAGTATATGCTTTCATTCAAGCAGTTTGCCGATGAAATACATGACAAGCTTGATAAAGACATCGAGTGGAAAAAGGCTTTGGTAGCATTGTTTTATGAGTACATCCGAGGCTCGTTTACAAAGATAAACCGAAACGAACTAAGAACGATATCCCAACTATCAAACAAGGTTGACTTGATTTGTCGAGAGGGTTTGAAAGTGAACTTTAAGGATATTTTCACTCTTCCAGAATTGGCATCTAAACAGCGGAATGTTGAAACCAGTAGGACGCTTCTGCAGCAATTGTTTGACTTGGGTAAGACATACGTTGATGCCGATGAACTGGCCAGCGTCATGCACAAAGTGGTATCAGAAGAGCATAAACATGAAGGCGAAGTACCCACAGATACCGACTTGGCAACATTAATGCTTTGGCTGGTAAAATGCATCACAGGCGAGTTGAAGGCTGACGAAAAGATTATGGACCCTGCATCAGGAAGCGGAAGCCTTCTGTGTGCAGCAGTAAATGTATACGAACATATCCAGCCGTCACAACTGATAGCCAACGACATCAACAGCCGACTATTGCAGTTGCTTTCTCTCAGAATTGGTCTGAAATTTGCTTCTACGATAGAAAAAGAAAACACAGCTCAGATAACGTCATTCAACATCGCAGACCTACCTACGACGGAATTCGAGCATGTAAAAGCTATCGTAATGAATCCTCCTTATCTTGCCGCTACAGGAGTAAATTGTGTGTCAAGGAAAGCAGAACTATATAGAAGAATCCGACTCCTTAAAGGGTGTGACCCAACAACGACAAGTGGTCAAATGCCACTTGAAGGTCCATTCGTGGAACTTGTGTCAACGTTGGCTAAGGAGGGAACTGTCATAGCTGCAATCCTTCCAAACACCCACTTTACTACAAAGGGTGATGCAAGTAGAGCTATCAGAAAAATGCTTTTGAATGACTTCGGTTTGCAACTGATTTTCAACTATCCTCAGGAAAGACTGTTTGAAGGTGTAACTCAAAACACGTCAATTGTCATCGGTGTGAAAGGTACGCATGCAAATGATGTCCGCTATCTGTATAGTAATGAGATTGTGTTTGAAATTGATGCCAGTACCATTTCAGAGATATTGAAATTGAATTTGAGCATAGAAGAACTTACAAACATCAATAGTCAGTTTGAGGGCTGTATATTGCCGAGAGAGAAATTGGAGCAGATGATAGATAGCGGATGGCAAATCGGCAATATGTCAAAGAAAGACGCTCAGAACTTTATTCAGGCCAACATTGCCACATCGAGACTACTGACAACGCTTTCTGACAGCGAATTCAAAGATTATCTGAGGGGAAAGATTGGAAACGATGGATGCACAGGACTTCTCTATATGAAAGCCAATAATCCTTTCCTAAAAGAAGCCTATAGTCAACTGAAGGGTCACTTGTTGCCCGGACTCAGCAATGCCAAGTTTAATAGTGTAAATATTGGGGAGGGCGAATCCCTGTTCTTTAATGTTGAAGGCATGACAGACCGCCAGATTCGGAAAGTAGTTGATCTGTATTTTGGCGAAGGTCATGGAAAAAAGAAGAAACAGCGGCGTGACAACAAAACACAAGAAAAATATGTTGCGACGCTGAAGAAAGAGTCAAATCATGTTTCACCTGCACATTGCGTAATGTTACCACGATCGATTCGCAGTCATGGGCGCGTATTCGTAAGTGACCGTCCTACTTTTGTTTCGTCGAATTTCTTTGTCATTGAGGCAGATGAAAGTCGCGCAAAGATTCTTGCATCGTGGTTCTCTACAATCTTCTATCAGTTGGAGTGCGAAGCATACGGAAATAATAGGGCTGGAGCGCGTAAGTTGGAGGAAAAAGATTATAATCCTTTACATGTTCCTGTTACATCAGAATTGTCAGAGGAAGAGAAACAACGAATAGCATCAACCCCAATAAACGAATTCATCAATCTCCGTTCTCCACAAGTGCGAAATGTTGATAGAGTTTGGGCAGAGATTCTATTTGGTGAGAATGCAGATGAACTCATAGAAGAAGCTCTGACGCTTGTTCCGATATTGGTAGCAGATAGAGAGAAATAACAAAGCGTTTCTTGAAGTGTACAGACCAATTCGACGGAAATATGGCGAACCATCTGTGGATAGGCAACACCATATTGCCAACAAGCGAAAAAACGACGGTTTGCAATTTATCAGAATAGTGTACTATGCTTCTATCAAAAGAAATGGAAACTATGTAGAATTAAACTTCGAACGCCTTACAGGAGCAGAAGCTTTTGCACTTAAAGCGTAATAACACCCTATGAACACACAATAGGAGGTGTGTCAAAATGAAATAATACGAGTTGACCACTTTCAATCTGTAAGTTTACCACTCTCACCCTCATTTACATTTTCCTACTAATAAGCCTCCCTATATTTTTGTTCATCCTTGTCGTGCATCATACTCAGGTAACTTTGATACCTACTCTTTGCAATATAATGATTATCTAAAGCCTTGAGAACGGCACAATCTGGTTCGTGTGTATGGGTGCAATTACCGAAGCGGCAATCCTTAGAGAAGTGGAAAATCTCACGGAAATAACTCGTTAATTCCTCTGGTTCGATGTCAAAAGTTCCAAAACCCTTGATACCAGGAGTATCAATAATCCATCCGTCTGCCTCTCCAAGGGGCAACATTTCACTGAATGTGGTGGTGTGAATGCCAAGTTGGTGAGCATCGCTTATTTCCGCCGTGCGTAGATTCACGCCAGGAATAATACGGTTAATGAGCGTAGACTTCCCCACCCCACTATTCCCACTTAGCAATGTTACCTTGTTAGCAAGTATGGGAATGAGTTGGTCAACCCCTTCGCCAGTGGTAGCTGAGACAGACCTACACAAATACCCGATATTGTCATAGAGCGACATCATCATATCCTGAAGGTGTAGATCCTCCTCATTCAGCCTGTCTCGCTTGTTGAATACCAACACAACAGGCACACGATATGCCTCAGCTGAAGCCAAGAAGCGGTCGATGAACGTCGTGGAAGTTTGTGGATAATTGATGGTAACTACCAAGAAGGCTTGGTCTACATTGGCTGCGATAATATGACTTTGCTTCGATAAGTTCGAAGCCTTCCGGATGATATAATTACGGCGTTCATCAATCGCCGTGATAAACGCCGTTCCTTCTTGGTTAATCAAGATTTCTACATGGTCACCCACAGCCACCGGATTGGTGCTACGGATGCCCTTGAGACGGAAATTCCCCTTGATTTTGCTATCGATAGTCTGACCATCGTCGGTCAACACGGTGTACCAACTACCTGTGTTTTTAATGACAAGTCCCTTCAAAACTATACCGTCATGATTTCCTTGGTCTTGGCAGCAAGCAAGTCGTCAAGTTTCTTGATGAACTTATCGTGTATTTTCTGCAAGTCAAGCTCGGCATCTTTCTCGTTGTCCTCGCTCAATCCGTCCTTGATGGCTTTCTTCAATTTGTCCTTGATTTCACTACGCACATTGCGCACCTCCACCTTGGCCTTCTCGCCAATCTTGTTGCATTGTTTCACCAATTCCTTACGACGCTCCTCGGTAGGTTGTGGAATGCCAAGACGAATTATCTCCCCATTGTTCTCAGGGGTAATGCCCACGTCGGAGTCCATGATGGCTTTCTCAATGTCACGAATCGCTTTCTTGTCCCATGGACGGATAGCGATGGTACGTGGATCAGGAACGGAAACATTGGCAACTTGGTTCAACGGAACCTTCGTACCGTATGAATTAACACGAACACCATCAAGGATGGCGACATTGGCACGACCTGCACGTATGCGGTTGAGCGACTCCTCAAGGAACATCGCTGCCATCTCCATGCGCTCCTCTGCGCCAGCAAGTGTTTCTTTAACGTCAATCATCTTTGTTCAGTTATTTAGGTTATTGATGCACAAAAGTATAGATTATTTACGAAATCTGCAACAATTGCCGCAATTTTTTCCAAATATTCTTGGTCTATTTTGTCAAACGAACTTAACTCCTTGCTGTCAATGTCTATCACACCTATCATCTCACTATGTATGCCTATGATGGGAACAACTATCTCGGAACGCGACAACGAGGAGCAAGCGATGTGTCCTGGAAACTGTTCCACATCGTCTATAATCAAGGTACGACGCTGCTTCCACGCGCTGCCACACACACCCTTCCCGTATGGGATGCGATAACATGCCACTGGTCCTTGAAATGGTCCCAATTGCAACACGCCATCCTTGACCAAATAGAACCCAACCCAGAAATAAGTTGAAGGGAAAGCGTCGTGCATGACGGCGGCAACATTAGCCAAAATGCCCATGATATTATCCTCTCCCAGCACAAGGCTCTCCACCTGTGTGCAAAGCAATTCATACTGTTTTCGTTTCGTTTCCATATCCTTCATTTAAAACACTCGCCAACAATATTAGTCAATTCCACAAATTCAGCTATACTCAACTCCTCTGGGCGTTGAGTCATAAACTTACCCTCATAGAAACCATCAGGCACATACTTGCCAGCAAGCAACTGACGCAACGATACGCGCAACATCTTGCGACGCTGGTTGAACACGGCTTTTACCAATCGTTTGAAAAGCACCTCGTCACATCCGAGGTCTTCCACGCTGTTGCGCGTCATTCTGATGACCGCACTCTTCACCTTAGGTGGTGGATTGAATACATGCTCGTCTACCGTGAATAGGTATTCCACGTCATACCAAGCCTGTATCAACACCGATAAAATGCCATACGACTTGTTGCCAGGGGCTGATGCCATGCGCAATGCCACCTCCCGTTGAATCATACCCGTACAACAAGGAATCAAGTCTCGGTTGTCGAGCATCTTGAAGAATATCTGTGAACTGATGTCATACGGGTAGTTGCCCGTCAACACAAATGGTCTTCCATCAAACACCTGATGCAAATCCATCCGCAAGAAGTCCTCACCGATGATGCTGTCGTGCAACTGTGGAAAATGCCCCTGTAGGTAAGCCACACTCTCCCTGTCAATCTCTACCGCCTTCACTTCGCGAGGTTTCTTGACAAGGTATTGGGTAAGGACACCCATGCCAGGCCCAATCTCCAACACGGGAATATCGGGGCAAGCATCCACTGTGTCGGCAATGCTGCGGGCAATGTCAAGGTCTATCAGGAAATGTTGACCCAGATTTTTTTTCGGCCTAACTCTCTTCATTGTCTACTTAACAATAACTTTCGAGCGCAAATATACGCAAATAAATTGATGTTGACAAAAAAAGATTCATGTTATGCCATATTCTAATAATGGTTTTTTAACATACCAACAATAGACTTTTACCAACATTATTCATACTTTTGCAATCAAAAATATATTATCATCATGATTCACAATTATTTATTAAGAAACATACTTTGTGCTTTTGCCATTGTTGTTTCAATCCCTGCAATGGCACAAACGAGGATCGCTGTCCTTTCCGACATCCATGTGATGAGTCCAGAATTATTGGTAAACAATGGCACGGCTTGGCAAAATGCCCTCGCCAAAGAACGTAAATTGCTTGACTATAGCCAAGAAATCTTTGACGTTATGGTAGAGAAATATCTCTCCGATAAACCAGACATGCTTCTCATTACGGGCGACCTCACTAAGGATGGCGAACTTGCAAGTCACGAATATGTGGTAGCGGGACTCGACAGATTGCGCCAAGCGGGCATTGGCGTGTATGTGATTCCAGGCAACCATGACCTGGGTACCGCCAACGCTCTTGTCTTCGACGGTGAGAATACGTCAAAAGCAGAGATAGTCAACGCAGCAACTTTTGAAAGCTTGTACCGACATTACGGCTATGGCACTTCGTCTGTTCGGGAGACATCCACTTTGACGTATGCCTGTGAGCCCATGATGGGATTAGTATTGATAGGCATCGACTCTGGACAGAGCGGCTCCATCACCGAGACAACATTGACATGGGTGTGCCAACAGGCACAACAAGCCCACAACGAAGGCAAGCAAGTGATAGCCATGATGCACCACCCCTTGTTCCCCCATGTCAATGGAATGGAGAAACTATCTTCCTCATATAACGTGAAAAGCTATGAAGATGTGCGAAACCGCCTCGTGGATGCGGGCATACGCATCATCTTGACAGGGCATGTCCACATCTCTGACATTGCGAAGGACTACAATCTAACCATGACTGATTCCATCTATGATGTGAACTCAGGCTCCACCATCTCCTATCCTTGCGATTATCGCGAGTTAACATTGAGCGAAGACCGCTCACAACTGTCTATCCAGACGGGGCATATAACCTCGTTACCCAGCAATAGCGACTTCATGAACACCGCAAAGATAAGGTTCCAAGATTTCGTCAAGAATTATGCCAGTTCTTATACCACCAACGACTTGTACGCACAAATACTGGCAGCCATAGCAACGCTCCATGCGGAGGGAAACGAGAATCTCTCTTCTGATGCACAAAGTTATTTGAGCATGTATAACATGATTAAGTCCTCGTTGCAGTCGAACAGCACCCTCACCAACAAGCTCAATGCTCGTGGCTTAACATGGGAAGATGCAGAGACCGCCCTGAATAGTATGCTCAAGGACATCAGCTCGTATGGCGTTGAGGGACGGGAAGACCAAACCAATGATCTGAAACTTACTATCCAAATGCCCGATATCAATAACTATTCCACCGAAATCATCAAGGGGGATGTTGACAGGAATGGTGAAGTGAACATCGCCGATGCCGTTGCACTTGTCAACATTATCCTTGGCAAAAACCAAGATTACGATAGCGACATAGCAGACATAGACATCAACGGCGGCATCAACATCAACGACACCGTGTTGCTCCTACAAATGATATTGGGAAATTAATGGATTATCCAACGAATAAAAAAGAGACCGCATGAATTTGAATGCGGTCTCTTTTTATTGGATGTTGTCATGAGACAACTCAAAATGTCATTATTGAAGCACAAACTTCTTGCCGTTCTTGATATAGATACCCTTGGTTGGTGTAGCTACCTTGCGACCAGCGAGGTCATAGATAGTTTCCTTACCCATGGCTTGTGTGGCAACATTCTCTATGCCATCATAAATTGCTTGATCAACGAATGTTGCATTATATAAATAATACCAACCGTTACGAATGAAGTAAATACGTGAAATAATGGTTTGGTCAGCTGTGAAGTCACCACCAAAGTTTGCGATGGTCAGTTTGGCAATGTTGTCAGCAGAAACCACTGGATCAACATCAAACCCTATCACGCCACCGTCTACTATAAAGACACCATTCTCATCAATAACAGCACCATCATCGCCAATAGAAACCGGTTCTTCCATCAATGTGCCATCAGCGGTTGGCATCTTCATGCTCTTTTCCAAAAGGAATTCAATAAAGTCTGAAACAAGCAACGTCGAGACAGCATTAGACATGTCGAAGTCGATAGTTGTCTCTTGACCCTTTGCAGGAATTGGGAAAACAACATCCTCTGAACCGAGGGTGCGCTCTTCATCGGTAGCATCAGCTTCGTTGCAGCAGAATTCTATGTTACGGAAATAGTAAGTGTTTTCACCATCCTTGTAGATATTCAGGTTAAAGGCAACAGTGGAAGTACCAGTCTGATCACTTGTGATATCTTGTTCGAACTCGAAACGCTGCCATTCTTCGGTCAGGCCGAGATCGCCAAACATCTGCCAGTGCTTGTAGTCACCAGGACCTTTGTGAATCTGTGTTCCAATGTTGGTTGGGATCTCCGCACGTGCTTCGATGGAGAATTTTATCTTCTCTCCTGTATGGAAGACGTGTCTATGTGATACGAAGAACTGTGTCTGCCAGTCGTCGATACTCGTCAACGTATCTCCATTCTCTTTGATGTGAATAGGTACATCCTCAATAGTGTAGGTTGGGTTACCTTCCTCATCGAGTATGGGGTTGCCGTCTTCGTCGGTAGCTTCTGTCTTCTTCTCCATTGTAGCGTTCCAACCAATTGATTTCACTTCCAATGCAGGCTGTCCGTCAAGAGGATCGTTCACAATTCTTGCAGGTCTGTCAACACCGTCAGTACCGTCACGGCCAGTAAAGGTGGTGAATGTACCATTTGCGAACGTAATCTGGTCGTCTGACTCAATGCCTTTTCTCACGATGTCGAGCCAATCAGAAAGTGGTTTGGGAGGCTCTGGTGTGCGAACTTCCAATTTCACGTCGTCAAAGTAGAACACATTGCCTTCCTTGTTGGTAGAAAGGTTGAAAGCAACTGATTGGAAGAACTTGCCATTAGATTCTTGAGTCTGGTCGGCAACAACAGTAGTAGAAACTTGAACTGTCTGCCACTCAGTCGTGACATTCACGTCTCCGAACATGGACCAATGGTTGTAGTTACCTGGTTGATAGTGAGCCTGTGTCTGGAAGTTACCATTTTTTTCGGCACGTACACGTAAAGTCATACGCACCTCTGCACCCTCTGGAATTGTCTCGTTACCATAGATGAAGAACTGGCAGTCCCAAGAAGCAAGAGCGCCATCGGCAGCCACCTTGTTACCTGCTTCATCAGCTTCAGCTTCACTACGAGCAATCACTCTTGCACAGTGGTTACCAGGATTCATGGGGTCTTCAATGATTTCAGCAAAACCCTGGAACTGACCACCATCATCATACTGCTGGCCGCTCTCTGCATCGAATTCAACTCCCTCGCGCCAGTCATGGCACCAGAAACTTGACCATAGTGGGTCTTGGGCTCCTTCCATGTTCCCGTTTACCACGAGGTCTTTCCAATCTGATTGGGCAAAAGCATTACAGCTAAGTAATACAGCCGCAAAAAAGGTAAAGATTTTTTTCATAATTATTTTTTTAGAAATTAATGAATAATAAATACGTTGGCAAATTTACACGTTTTTCCCACCATGCACTTTGTCATTTGTACCAAATACTTTACGACATGAAAAACAAAAGGCTTTTCCCATATCATAGAAACCAATAGCAGGCACTATATACACCTAATGAGCATAAAAAGAGGGGTTTCATGGTTTTGAAAAAAACACCTGCCAACGATTGCATTTACCAATTCTATGATTATCTTTGCATCCAACAATAACGACAAACAAAAGACATGAAAGTGAAAATCCTATTTGTCTGCCTCGGAAACATATGCCGATCACCAGCAGCCGAGGGTGTGATGAAAGCCATCGTGCATCGCGAGGGCAGAGACACAGATTTCTTCATTGATTCTGCTGGTATTGGCAGTTGGCATGTAGGGCAATTGCCTGACTGGAGAATGCGCCGTCATGGCGAAAAGAGAGGCTACCACTTTGACTCCCGAGCCCGCCAGTTCACCAGCGACGACTTTGACCGCTTTGACCTTATCCTTGCCATGGATCATGAGAACTACGAGAGCATCAAGGCAAAGGCACGGCATAAGAGCGACATGCAAAAAGTCCGGATTGTTGCCAACTATCTGACAAAGCATCACGGCGTGGCTACTGTTCCCGACCCCTATTATGGGGGAGACCATGCCTTCGAGTATGCCCTCGACCTCATCGAGGACGCTTGCGAGACCCTTTATCGCCAATTGGCATAGCATCCGAAGAGGGAAAAGGCATTTTTTCAATGCCTTGAAAGCCACTTATCTGTTTGCATTTCCATGTATTCATGACATGAAAAGCAAATAACTTCCATGAATCTTCTGCCTTTCAAGTTTTTTATGTACCTTTGCCCTTGAAAGCAAGAACGAAAGAGTTGAAGGGTAGGAATAACGACATATTCAAGATTGCGGTGTCATTGGTGCTGGGTGGTGCCATTTTGTACTGGATGTACCGCGATTTCGACTTCAAGCAAGTGGAGCATGTGCTGTTTCATGGGATGGACTGGACGTGGATGTTGTTGTCATTTCCTTTTGGCATCTTGGCACAAATGTTTCGTGGATGGCGTTGGAAACAGACGTTGGAACCCGTTGGCGAGCATCCCCGCACATCCATCACCCTCAATTCCATATTCCTTTCTTACGCAGCCAGTCTCGTCATTCCCCGCATCGGGGAGTTTGCAAGGTGCGCCGTATTGAAGAGATACGACCGCGTATCGTTCCCCAAGGCTCTGGGAACGGTGGTGACGGAGCGCGCCGTTGACACGCTGCTCATCATGCTCATCGCCGTTCTCACCTTCTTATTCCATATTCCCGTCTTCACCAAGTTCTTCGCCCGCACGGGTACCAGCCTCGACACCGTGTTAAGGGGATTTTCCTTGACGGGCTATGTGGTGACAGCCATTTGCGGCATCGCCGTGCTTTGGCTGGCATATATATTGGCTCAACGCCTATATATATATAATAAGGTGAAAGACACCCTGCACGGAATATGGCAAGGCATCATCTCATTGAAGGATGTGAAGAACGTTCCTTTGTTCATCTTCATGTCGCTTGCCATCTGGATATGCTATTTCCTGCATCATTACTTGGCATTCTTCTGTTTCGATGCCACGTCGAATGTGGGCTTTGGATGTGGGTTGGTGACATTCATCGTGGGAAGCTTTGCCGTCATCGTCCCCACTCCCAATGGTGCTGGTCCGTGGCATTTCGCCGTCAAGACGATGCTCATCCTCTATGGAGTTGCCGACAATGATGCCCTTTATTTCGTGCTGATTGTACATTCCGTGCAGACCTTGCTTGTCATCTTGCTGGGCATCTATGCCTGGATAGCCTTGCTTTTAAGTCATAAAACCTAATAAACAACAAAAAATTATGAGTGAAATCAAAAACTTAAATCCCACGTGCATCTGGAAGAATTTCTATGCACTGACACAAGTACCACGTCCTTCGGGACACTTGGAGAGAGTACAACAATTCCTCCTTGACTTCGCCAAGGAGGCTGGAGTGGAGGCTTTCATCGACGAGGGGCGCAACGTAGTGATGCGCAAGCCAGCCACAGAAGGAATGGAAAACCGCAAGGGTGTCATCCTGCAAGCCCACATGGATATGGTGCCACAGAAGACCCCCGAGTCTACACACAACTTCGAGACCGACCCCATCCAGCCCTGGATTGATGGCGAGTGGGTGAAGGCGAAAGGCACGACGCTCGGTGCCGACAACGGATTAGGCGTGGCAGCCATCATGGCAGTAATGGAAGCAAAGGACTTGAAACACGGTCCCGTCGAGGCTCTTATCACTGCCGACGAGGAGACGGGCATGTATGGTGCCAATGACCTACCCGAAAAGATGTTGCAAGGCAACATCCTGCTCAACCTCGACTCCGAGCATTGGGGCAAGTTTGTCATTGGTAGCGCGGGCGGAATCGATGTTACCGCCACATTAGACTATAAAGAGGCTGAGACCGATCCCGAGGATGCTGCCGTCCGTGTGACGCTCAAAGGGTTGCGAGGAGGACATTCGGGCTTAGAAATTCACGAGGGACGGGCTAACGCCAATAAGTTGATGGTGCGGTTTGTACGTGAAGCCATCGAGGAATGTGAGGCTCGCCTTGCCTCTTGGCATGGTGGGAACATGCGCAACGCTATTCCCTTCAAGGCAGAAGTAGTGCTGACGCTGCCTAAGGAGAACGTGGAAGCATTGAAAGAACTGTTGGAAGACTGGAAGGAAGACTTCGCTGATGAATACAAAGGCATCGAGAGCGGCATCGAGTTCTATGCAGAGGAAGTGGAAACACCTGCCAACGAAATCCCTGTTGAGATACAAGACAACCTTATCAATGCCATCTATGGTTGCCACAACGGCGTCTTGCGCATGATTCCGAGCTATCCAGAAGTGGTGGAAACATCCTCTAATCTCGCCATCATCGACATCGAGAACGGCAGTGCTTCATTGAAGGTATTGGCTCGTTCCAGTCGCGAGGACATGAAAGACTACATCGTCAAGACTTTGGAGAGCTGCTTCAACATGGCAGGCATGAAGGTGGAAACCGCTGGCAGTTATGGCGGTTGGGATCCCAATCCCGATAGCGAAATTCTCCATCTGCTACTCAAAATCTACAAAGAACAGAATGGCAAGGACGGTATTATCCAAGTAGACCATGCGGGATTGGAGTGCTCTGTTATCCTCGGGAAGTACCCACACCTTGACGTAGTCAGCCTTGGACCGACGATGAAGAGCCCACACACCACGACGGAACGTGCCCTCATCGCCACCGTAGAACCCTTCTGGGCATTGCTGAAGAAAGCTTTGGAGGTGATTCCCGCCAAGGGATAAGTCATCGGAAGACCAATCAATCATAGAGATCCCAGTAATCCAAATAATCTTTGTATTACTGGGATTTCTATATATTCATTAGAAGCACATCGCAACGCTCATCTATCAAATGAGCCTATTATGACATTATCTGTTGTTTACGTATAGGAAACAGACTGTTTTCCATGGCGAAACACCCTGTTTTCCATACGTAAACAACATGTCCGAAAGGCATCGGTTTTTTCGGAGTGATACTCCAAGCAAAAGAAAAACACCCATCGACACGCAAAAAAACGGCATCGATGCCATTTCTTTGCGTTTTTTTTCTTATTTTTGCAGCCAAATCAACAATTATCTATCATTCAATCATGGACGACTATCACGCGGAAAACTTGAAGCACATCGCGTGAGGATATAGCAAAACTGGCTAATCCTCATGCAAAAAAGGCATTTTCACACGCATGATTACACACGTGGAGGATTAGCAAATGAAAACCTACTGGAACACGACGGGCAAATTGAGCCACCTCAATGAGTGGCAACCTAACTGCTGGATTCAAGTGACATGCCCCACCGACGAGGACCAGCACGAACTGGAAGAGCGATTCAACATCCCCGATTATTTTATGCCAGACATCAGCGATACCGACGAGCGTGCCCGTTACGAGTACGACGACGGTTGGATGCTCATCATCCTACGTATTCCATACGTCAAGGAAATTCGCTCGCGTACACCCTATACCACTATCCCTCTCGGTATCATCCACAAGCGCGATGTGACCATCACGGTCTGTTATTACGAGACCAACATGATGATAGACTTCGTCTCTTACCAGCAGAAGCGCGGGGAGGGATTCATCGATTATGTTGACTTGACCTTCCGCCTGTTCCTTTCCAGTGCCGTATGGTACCTAAAACGGCTGAAGCAAATCAATACCCTCATTGAGAAAGCCAAGCACAACCTCGATCATGGCGTGAACAACGAGAGTCTGATTGGCCTGTCGCGCCTACAAGACTCGCTCACCTACTTCAACACATCTATCCGAGGAAATGAAAACTTATTGCAGAAACTGAAGTTCAAATTACAGGTAGACGAGCTTGACGCTGACCTTATCGAGGACGTGAGCATTGAGATGTCGCAGGCCAAGGAGACCACAAGCATCTATTCAGACATCCTCGAGTCGACGATGGACACCTATTCGAGCATCATCAACAACAACATGAACACGGTGATGCGTACCCTCACCTCGGTGTCGATCATCATGATGTTCCCCACGCTCATCGCCTCCCTCTTCGGCATGAACCTCGTCAATGGAATGGAAACAAGCCAGTTTGGATTTATCATTGCCCTCATCATCTCCATCGTCGTATCAGGGTTGACATGGGCGATTTTACGGTACAAACGGCTACTTTAACAAAAAATGAATAAAAAAAGCGACAATATTTTGTGTTTTTCATTTTTTTAATCTAAATTTGCAGTTCATTAAGAATCATGCGCAGATATATTTGCACACGATAGAGCATAGAAGACAATACAACCTATTGAATAATCGGAATCATAAACTCAAATCAGTAAAATGATGGACTCTCAAGAAAATGCCCTTGAACAGGCACAAGAAGAAGTGAAGAAAAGTGAAGAAATTGTTGAAAACGTTGAAAAAAACGAGGAAGATGTTGCTTCACAAGTAGAACAACAAGAACAGGTGGCAGAAGAAAACCCTAAAGAAACCGCCGTGGAGGAGGCAGTGGAAGAAACTCCCATTGCTACGGAAGAACCCACGCCGACAGTGGAAGAAGAACCCGTTGCCACGGAAGAAGCCACGCCAGTAGTGGAAGAGGAACCCGTTACCACGGAAGAAGAAACCACTCTAACAGTAGAAAAACCCACCGAGGCGGAAGAAGATGACCCCGCCAAGAAGGTTTACACATCGAAAGCAGACATCTTGGAGCGTGTTAGGGAGATTGCCCACAGCGACGAGACACCCGCCAAAGACGAGGTAGACCATCTGAAGACGGTGTTCTACAAGTTGCATGTGGCAGAGCGCGAGGCTCAAATGAAGGAATATCTCGACAATGGAGGCGACCCAGAGAAATACCAAGTGCGCCCCGATGACGTGGAGGAAGCTTTTAAGGCAGAGATGAACATCATCAAAGAAAAACGCGCCAAGCAGTTCCAAGCCCAAGAGTCCGAGAAACAAGAGAATCTCAAGAAAAAGCTTGACATCATAGAGAAAATCAAAGCTATGGCCACGTCGCCCGACGAGGCTAACCGTTCCTACTCAAAATTCAAGGAGTTGCAGCAGCAATGGCGTGAGATTAAGGCCGTGCCTGCCGAGAAAGCCAATGAGCTATGGCGCAACTACCAATTGTATGTGGAACAATTCTATGACTTGTTGAAGCTTAATAACGAGGCTCGAGAATATGATTTCAAGAAAAACCTTGAACTGAAGACAAAGGTTTGCGAGGCTGCCGAGAAGCTCGCTGAAGAACCCGATGTCATCAATGCTTTCCATCGCTTGCAGGAATTGCATCAGCAGTACCGCGAGATAGGTCCCGTATCGAAGGACTTGCGCGAACAAATGTGGGCAAGATTCAAGGCTGCATCGACCGTTATCAACAAGCGCCACCAGCAACACTTTGAGAATCTCCGTTCGCAAGAAGAGGAGAACCTGGTAAAGAAGACCGCCCTCTGCGAGAAAGTGGAGGCCATCAACCAGGAGGAAAACAAGGGTGCGAGCGACTGGGAGAAACATACCAAGCAGATTATTGACATCCAAAGCGAGTGGAAGACCATCGGTTTTGCCCCGCAGAAGATGAACGTGAAGATCTTTGAGCGGTTCCGCGCAGCTTGTGATGACTTCTTCAGCCGCAAGGCAGAATACTTCAAGGATATGAAACAGCGTTTCGCAGAGAACGCCGAGAAGAAGAAAGCACTCGTCGAAAAGGCACAAGCCCTGCAAGACAGTACCGACTGGAAGTCAACAAGCGACAAGCTCATCGCCCTGCAAAAGGAATGGAAGACCATTGGCATGGTACCCAAGAAGTTGGGTGACCAATTATGGAATGACTTCCTCGGTGCCTGCAACAAGTTCTTTGAGGCTCGCAACGCCGCCAATGCTGGCACACGTAGCCAGGAGAGAGAGAACCTCGCCGCCAAGCGAGACATCATCGCACAACTGAAGGCGTTGGCAGAGGATGCCGTGGAAGACGCACAGGAGAAAGTCACCGAATTGGTTGGCAAATACCAAGAGATAGGTTTCGTGCCGTTCAAGGAAAAGGACAAGCTCTTCAAGGAATATCACGATGTTCTCGATAAGCTCTATAAGGAACTCAACATCTCCGTGAACCGCCGCAGACTCGACAACTTCCGCAGCACCCTGAAGAACATGGCAAAGAAGGGCGAGGATGCCATTGACAACGAGCGCGACCGCCTTATGCGCCACTTCGAGAAGCTGAAACAGGAAATCCAGACCTATGAGAACAACCTCGGATTCCTCAATGCCAGCAGCAAGAAAGGCAACAAACTCATCGAGGAGATGAACCAAAAGGTACAGAAACTCAAGGATGACCTCGCTTTGGTACGCGATAAAATCAAGGCGATAGACGAAACCAATGCTGCCGAAGAGACGGCAAAAGAGGAATAACACAACAGAAAAGGCTTCCAAATGGAAGCCTTTTCTGTTGTTGGGGTACTCGGACTCGAACCAAGAATGACAGGACCAGAATCTGTAGTGTTACCATTACACCATACCCCAAAGCCTATGCACCACTCATCTCCATGATGGTTAAATGCGGTTGCAAAGGTACATCTTTTTTTTGATTGGACAATATTTTGGGGTGGTTTTTTATAAAAAAAATCAAATATGCGACCGTTTTCATGCTTTTTCCAATAAAACCATGTAACTTTGTGGCATATTATGATTTGAAAAAGGAAGGAATGGAAGAAACAAGACGATTAGTAGAAACCATAACGAAAGGAATCCAAGAGAAAAAAGGACAGGATATTGTCATCATCGACCTATCAGGAATAGAGGGTACCATCGCCAATTATTTCGTTATTTGCCAAGGTAATTCTCCCATGCAAGTGGAGGCTATCACAGAGTCTGTAGGTGACTTTGCCCGTGAAGAGGCGGGTGAGAAACCCACACATGTTGTTGGCTTGGGGCTGTCGAAATGGGTGGCAATGGACTACGGAAGCGTCCTCGTGCATATCTTTGTACCCGAGCTACGCACCTATTACGACCTTGAGAGCCTTTGGCAAGATGCCAAACAGACACAAATACCTAACCTTGATTGACATTCGCATATCGACAACAACACCATGACACAATAGGAACAACATAACCTATGGACAACAAAAACAAGAATAATCCAAACAACAACAAAGACCCAAAGATGCCCAAGTTCAACATGGGATGGCTTTATGGGTTGATTATCATCACGCTTGCCATCGCCTTCATCTTCAATGGGAACGGTAGCATCATGGAGCCTACTGCTAACAACAACATCAATCAACCCACCAGTTACACAAAATTCAAGGAGTACGTGGATAAGGGATGGGTCAACAATGTGGTTGTCAACAAGAGTGAAAGCAAATTGAAAATGTACGTGCGGGCGAAAAACATCCGCGATGTTTTCAATATGTCTGCCCAACAAACGGGAAAGAACCCTTACACCACTGTGGATTTCGGCTCCGTGGACGAGTTGGAGAAATACCTTACACAAGTTCAATCGGATGGGAAGATTGTTGACTTTAGCTACGACAACAAGAACAACAACGGCTTGATGGACATCCTCATCAGCTTCGGTCCCATCATCTTCCTCGTCGTCATCTGGATACTCATCATGCGCCGAATGGGCGGAGGCATGGGCGGAGGTGCTGGTGTGTTCAGCGTTGGAAAGAGCAAGGCGCGAATGTATGAGAAAGGAAACGACCTCGGAGTGACCTTCAAGGACGTAGCAGGACAAGCTGGTGCCAAGCAGGAAGTACAGGAAATCGTGGACTTCCTGAAGAACCCAAAGAAATACACCGACCTTGGCGGCAAGATTCCCAAGGGCGCATTGCTTGTAGGACCGCCAGGAACGGGTAAGACATTGTTGGCAAAGGCTGTGGCTGGCGAGGCGAGTGTTCCCTTCTTCTCGATGAGTGGATCCGACTTCGTTGAGATGTTCGTGGGTGTGGGAGCAAGTCGTGTGCGCGACCTCTTCCGACAGGCGAAGGAGAAGTCACCCTGCATCATCTTCATCGACGAGATTGATGCCGTAGGACGGGCACGTTCCAAGAATCCAGCCATGGGTGGCAACGACGAGCGCGAGAACACTCTCAATGCCCTGTTGACAGAGATGGACGGCTTCGGTACCAATAGCGGTGTCATCATCCTCGCTGCAACCAACCGTGTTGACATGCTTGACAAGGCATTGCTCCGTGCGGGACGTTTCGACCGACAAATCAATGTTGACCTTCCCGACCTACCTGAAAGGAAAGAAATTTTCAAGGTACATTTGAAACCCGTTAAGGTTGATGATAGCCTCGACATCGACTTCCTCTCACGGCAGACACCTGGGTTCTCGGGGGCGGACATCGCCAATGTGTGTAACGAGGCGGCACTCATCGCCGCCCGACGCAATGCCGAGACGGTTACCAAGCAAGACTTCTTAGATGCCGTGGATCGCATCATCGGCGGTTTGGAGAAGAAAACGAAAGTGATGACTGCGGGAGAGAAACGCTCCATCGCCCTCCATGAGGCGGGCCATGCCACCATCTCGTGGTTCTGCCAGTATGCCAACCCATTGGTGAAGGTGAGCATCGTGCCACGTGGACAGGCATTAGGTGCCGCTTGGTACCTACCTGAGGAGCGACAAATCACCACAAAAGAACAGATGCTTGACGAGATGTGCGCCCTGTTGGGTGGCCGCGCCGCCGAGGAGTTGTTCACGGGACACATCTCCACTGGTGCCATGAACGACCTTGAACGTGCCACAAAGAGTGCATACGGCATGATTGCATACGCTGGCATGAGCGACCGTTTGCCCAACATTTGCTATTATAACAACCAAGAATATCAGTTCCAACGGCCCTATTCCGAGACGACCGCCAAGGTTATCGACGATGAAGTGCTGAAAATGATCAACGAACAATACGCCCGAGCCAAGCAAATACTGACCGAGCATAGCCAAGGACACAACGAGTTAGCAGAGCTATTGATTACCAACGAGGTAATCTTTGCGGAGGATGTGGAGCGCATCTTCGGCAAGCGACCGTGGGTGAGCCGCTCACAAGAAATCATCGACGAGAACGAACGATTGGCAGAGGCGGAGGCTCCCAAGTTGGAAGACATGCCCGAGGAAGTTCGCCGTGCGCAGGAGGAATATGAGAAGAATAACGAAAAAGACAACAAGTAATAAGTTGACATGAGCGACAAGACCAAGAATCTCATTACCCGGAGCATCAGCGGCATTATCTTCCTTGCCATCATGATAGTAGGCATGACGCTGCGTCCCGATGCCTTCATCTTCCTCTTCACTCTCATCACGGGACTCACCATTTGGGAATATTCTGGGTTGGTGAATGAATTGGAAGACGTGACAACCAACCGCCTTATCTCCACCATCGCGGGCATGTATCTCTTCCTTGCGGTGGCAGGGCTGCGTACAGGTATAGTCGATAACTTCATCGTTTTCGTGCCATATATCCTCAGCATCGTCTACCTATTCATTAGCGAACTATATACAGGCAACAAGAATGCCATTAACGACTGGGCATACACCATGCTTGGGCAAATGTACATTGCCCTGCCGTTTGCCCTCATCAACATCTTGGCATTCGAAATCTCACCCGATGGCACAACCCGTCATTTCGACAAACTATTACCTTTGAGCGTATTCATCTTTCTCTGGACCAATGACACGGGTGCTTATTGCAGCGGTTCTCTGTTCGGCAAGCATAAGCTATTCCCACGCATATCTCCTGGCAAGAGTTGGGAAGGGAGCATTGGCGGCGGTATCCTCGTACTCATCGTGGCAGCCATTATCGGTCATTTCGCTAACCAAGGCGACGACGGTCACTCGCTGAATATCATGGAATGGATGGGGTTAGGATTGGTCGTGGTGTTCTTCGGCACTTGGGGCGACCTCGTGGAGTCGCTTTTCAAGCGCACCCTTGGCATCAAGGACAGCGGTAACATCATGCCTGGACACGGAGGAATGCTCGATCGTTTCGACTCCTCGCTCATGGCAATCCCCGCAGCCGTCATCTATCTCTACACCCTCACATTATTATAATGACATTCAAGTTTCTCTTTCGCACAACTTATTGAAGTTAAAGGGGTATTTTGCCCGTATCCATCATCAATTTCATACATATCCAAACGCTTCCCATTTTTGTCAAATAATATTCGAAAACAAGGGGCAAATGCAGCCCCGTTTTACCAACAAGCCATCATTTGGTTGAAAAAACACCCATTTTTCCGTATTTCACAACTCATTGAATACCAACGACTTGGCAAATATGAGTGTTTTCTATCGCCCATAAATACCCCAATTTAACATCCTTTGTGCGGCATCTGCTTCCCAAAAACACTACTTTTACGTCCAACAAATGCCGCAATTATCCCGACAAATGCCACACAAAAGGTGTTAAAAGCATAAATCCAACACATACGACTGATGAAAAAGGATGCCATTAACACCATTTAACTACTACTTTGAGCATTTTCCAGAACCTTGTTTTGTCAATATATTTCATCGTTATTTGCACAAAAGGCAGATGCAAAAGTGAGTATGTGTTACCGACCTGTTTATGATGTAATCGGAGATGGTGAAACGTCTTTCACATACTATTCACTCATTAAATTCGTCTTTTAGCATTTTTATTCGTACCTTTGCGGCGCAATTCTGAAAAAGGTGTTACACATTATTTATTTATATACATGAGCAAACAGACAGAGAAAATCAAGGAATTGGTCGCCAAGCGGGAGCAAGCGCGCCTCGGAGGCGGCGAGAAAGCCATTGAGAAGCAGCACCAACGCGGCAAATACACCGCCCGCGAGCGCATCGAGATGCTGGTGGACGAAGGCTCGTTTGAGGAATACGACATGTTTAAGTTGCACCGTTGCCACAACTTCGGCATGGAAAAGAAGCAATACATGGGCGACGGCGTGGTGGTGGGAAGTGCCACCATCGACGGCAGGTTGGTCTATGTGTCTGCCCAAGATTTCACAGTAAACGGTGGTTCGTTATCGGAAACGATGAGCCAGAAAATCTGTAAGGTGATGGACATGGCAATGCAAAACGGCGCACCGATGATTTGTATGAACGACTCCGGCGGTGCCCGTATTCAAGAGGGTATCTGTTCGTTGGCAGGTTATGGCGAAATCTTTGAGCGCAACATCCTTGCCAGTGGCGTGATTCCACAGATTTCCGCCATCATGGGTCCGTGTGCCGGCGGTGCCGTGTATAGCCCGGCACTGACCGACTTCATCCTCATGATGGAGAATACAAGCTATATGTTCCTGACAGGACCCGCCGTGGTGAAGACGGTGACGGGCGAAGACGTGGATGCAGAGCATCTCGGCGGAGCCTCCGTCCATGCCACTAAAAGCGGCGTAACTCACTTCACCGCCAAGACAGAGGAGGAGGCGATGGCGATGATTAAGACCCTCTTGAGCTACATCCCACAAAACAACATGGAAGAGGCACCACGCACAGAATGCACCGATCCCATCGACCGCAAGGCTGACCTCCTTAACGACCTTTTGCCAGACGACCCCAACAAGGCTTACGACATGTATAAGGTCATCACCGCCATCACCGACAATGGCGAGTTCTTTGAGGTGCAACCCAAGTTTGCCAAGAACATCATCACGGGCTTCGCACGATTCAATGGACAGAGCGTGGGCATCGTCGCCAATCAACCAGCAGCATATGCAGGCGTACTCGACACGAATGCCTCTCGCAAAGGTGCCCGTTTCGTGCGCTTCTGTGATGCCTTCAACATCCCCATCATATCATTGGTAGACGTTCCAGGATTTCTTCCCGGCACGGGACAGGAGTATAACGCTGTCATCTTGCATGGTGCCCAATTGCTCTATGCCTACGGAGAGGCAACCGTACCCAAGATTACCATCACGCTGCGAAAGAGCTATGGCGGCAGCCATATCGTGATGGGCTGCAAGCAATTGCGGGCAGACCTTAACTTTGCTTGGCCAACGAGCGAGATTGCCGTGATGGGTGCGAGTGGCGCAGTGGCAGTATTGTGCGCCCGCGAAGCAAAGGCTAAGAAAGAGGCTGGCGAGGATGTCAAGGCTTTCTTGGCAGAAAAGGAGGAGGAATACAGCGACCTGTTTGCCAATCCCTACCAAGCCGCCCAGTACGGATACATCGATGACGTGATAGAACCACGCAACACCCGCTTCCGCATCTGCCGAGGGTTGGCACAGTTGCAATGCAAACGTCAGGGGTTACCCGCCAAGAAGCACGGATGTATGCCGATGTAGTTCAAAGTTTATAAGTTCATAATTCATAGTTGGAGATGACTGATAAGAATATCTATGCGGCAATCGCCTTGGCATTGCACGAATACCGTGGCAACAACATCCACGACAAAGAGACAGGAATCATTACCATCAAACCGCGCCACACGCTCTGGAACGCCAAGTTCCTGACGATGACGCAGAAACCATAACGAACATGAAAGAATACAATTATACTATCGACGGAAAGAAATACAATGTAACCATCGGCGACATTGAGGAAAATACCGTCATCGTCAACGTCAATGGCGAGGACTATCAAGTCGAAATGGAATCCGAGGCCGAGCCTGAGAAGAAAAAGGTCGTGCTGGGTCAACCCAAGGCAGAGAGCCAAGAAGAACAGGTGACTGCCGCTGCCAACATCAACACAGCCAATGCCGTGAAAGCTCCACTGCCTGGTGTCATCACCGAAATCAAGGTGTCTGTGGGCGATGACGTGAAGGAGGGCGACGTTGTCATCGTGCTTGAAGCCATGAAGATGGCTAACAACCTTGAGACGGAAAAGGCGGGTAAAGTGACAGCCATTTGTGTCAAGACGGGCGAGAGCGTGATGGAAGATTCACCCCTCGTTGTCATTGAATGAGCGTTAATTCTTCATAATAATAATTTCAATTTGTTGGCATAGCGCAACAAAATTGGCATAATTCAAACTTTTTTCGTATCTTTGCATGGGATTACTGGCATAAACGGTTTATGGCAGGCGTTCCATGCAAACTTATAACATAACAATATGGCGAAGAAAGTACTGTTCATCAACCAAGAGATTTCACCGTATGTCCCCGACACCGAGATGTCTGTCATGGGGAAAAGTCTCCCACAGAAGATGCAAGAGAGCGGATATGAAATCCGCACATTCATGCCCAAATGGGGCATCATCAACGAAAGAAGGGGGCAATTGCATGAGGTTATCCGCCTCTCGGGCATGAACCTTATCATCGATGACACCGACCACCCACTCATCATCAAGGTGGCTTCCATCCCCGCAACGCGCATCCAAGTGTACTTCATTGACAACGATGACTATTTCATGAAACGCCAAATGTCGGTGGATGAGACAGGGATGGAATACGCAGACAACGGCGAGAGGGCTATTTTCTTCGCTCGTGGCGTGTTGGAGACGGTGAAGAAGCTACGTTGGATTCCCGACATCATCCATTGTCAGGGATGGATGAGTGCCATCATCCCGCTCTATGTCAAGACAGCATATCACGATGAGCCTTCGTTTACCAATGCCAAGGTCATCACTTCGCTCTACCACAACCAACTGAAAGGTAAACTTGGCGAGAATTTTAAGCATAGCATGGAATTCCGTACTGCCAATTCCGACCTATTGAATAAATACAAAGAAGACTTCACTTCTTATGAACTGGGAAAACTGGCAATAGACTATAGCGACGGCGTGGTTGAGGCTGGAGAGAAAGTAAGTACACGGTTGTTGAAATACGCCGAAAAGGTTGGATGCCCTATCCTACCCTATCCCGGTGAAGATTTCACTGAGGCATACAACAAATTCTATGAGAAGATTTGCCCAGACGAATAAAGGCGGGCACGACAAACATACATTGAAAATGAAAATGAGATACATTGCGAGCCTTGTTCTCGCAACCCTTGCCTTGACGGCATGTGATGATACGACGGACCAAATAGGGACTTCCCTATCAAACAACATGGACAACCTCGAAATCATAACCGACACTTTCAACATCACAACCCGCTCTATCATTGCCGACTCAGTATTGTCGCGCAACACGATAGGATACATCGGAAAAATCAAAGACCCTGAGACAGGCAACTATATTACGGGGGATTTCATGACGCAGTTCCACACTTTCGAGAATTATGGATTCCCCAAGGAAGACAGTATCGTTAGCAAGATAGACGGCATGGTGATAGCAGACTCTTGTGACATACGTCTCTTCTACACCAGTTCGTATGGCGACTCGCTGACATCCATGAAGCTCACCGCCCATGAACTGGATTATCCCATGCTCGAAGACCAAATGTATTATTCCAACTTCGACCCCAAGGCAAACGGTTATCTGCGTAAGGATGGCATCCATATCGGCAAGGTGTATTCACTTACGGACATGAGTATCTCCGCCACCAAGCGCGCCAGCAGTGACTATACGCCACATGTATGTATCTCGCTTAACGAGGAATACACTGCCAAGGATGGCAAGACTTACAACAATTATGGTACATACATCATGCAAACTTACTTGGCACATCCCGAATACTTTAAGAATTCGTTGACCTTCATTAAGAATGTCGTACCAGGATTCTATTTCGAGAATACCAGTGGATTGGGATCCATGGCATACGTATCTACCACCCAATTGAACGTATATTTCCGCTTCATCTCAAACGACAGCATATACGTGGGCAACGCCAGCTTCTCTGGAACGGAGGAGGTCTTACAACAGACAAAGATTACCAACGACCGTAACACCATAGAACGCCTTGCTGCCGACAACACGTGTACATACTTGAAGACTCCCGCTGGTATCTTCACGGAAATGACACTACCCATTGACGACATCTTCCGTGGACATGAGTCGGACTCCATTAATACGGCTAAGGTCGTGCTAACACGTATCAACGATGACCATTTGAGCGATTATGCCCTGCCCGTACCATCGGAAATCATGATGTTACCTGCGGATAGCTTGTATTCTTTCTTTGAGAATGACGAGGTTACGAATAACCGCACATCCTACACCGCCACATTCTCAAAGACATATAACACCTATACGTTCAACAACATTAGTGGCTTGCTTTCATACATGAAGGCAAACAGGAATTCCGAGAAATGGAACAAGGTGGTACTTATTCCCGTCACAAAGACCACCAATGCCTCCACTGGTGCCACTACAAAGGTTGTCCATGACATGTCACTCACCAGCACACGGCTCGTAGGTGGCAGCGATAATCCTCATGAGGCGGTGAAAATCAGTGTGATATATAGCAAGTTCAAATAGAAAGATAAGCTTTCTATGGCTGATAATTATCTGGAACGCCACCAATTGGAATACGAAGAGAGGAAAAAGAATTGGCTTCGTAAAAAGAGACATTTACCCAAACAGAAGAAAATCTTGGAGAGACCAGACGACGAGGCCTTATAAGATTGATGAATGAAGACTATTAAGAGAGTAGTTAGGATAATAATCCCCACTTGGATTTACCATTTTCCTGACTTCGTCGATGCGTCACCCAAAATGGCTCACGAGTTTCTCTAAGTCGAAAAGTGGCTGGATTATCTTCTGCTCTTCGGTCAGGAATAGGGTTCTTCTCGCTGTTCCACTTACGCCGTCAGTCTTGATGTCAAT
>JAFYZV010000120.1 GCA_017548525.1 Prevotella sp. | reverse complement strand
GAAACAAAGCACAATCCAGATGATATTTCCACCATGGAACAGCAGTCGAACATTGATCAGCATACCCACACCAATGAGGAAATAGGGGATAAACAGGGCGTTACCGATAAATTCAATGCGGTTCATCAATGCTGACACATGCGGTATGTAGCGATTGAGGATGATTCCAGATACGAATGCGCCGAAGATTCCCTCCACGCCGACAGCCTCGCTTAATGCTGCACTCATGAACATCATCGCCATCACGAAGATGTATTGCATCACCGCATCGGAATAACGGCGCAGGAACCAACGGGCGAGACGGGGGACGAGCAATGTGATACCTATGCAATAGACGGCAAACTTCACGATGAAAGCCGCCCAAAACCATACGCCAACTACATTCTTGTGGGCTGCCACAATGGCAGCGAGTACCATCAATGAGAGCAGGAGCGACAACATCGTGCCGCCCACACTCAACGTTACGCTCGGTTTGCGCTGTAATCCATACCGCACGACGATAGGATAGGCAATCAGAGTGTTGGAAGCCATGATGCAACTCATCAACAACGACGTGGCAGGGGAGTAATGCAAGAAAACCACACCCACCACGTACATCATCAACGAGGGGATGAGAAAGGTGAGAAGACCGTAGATGCCCACCTTTCCTAAATCCTTCTTGAGGCCTTCCATGTCCATCTCCAAAGCGGCGAGGAACATGATGTAATACAAGCCTACCTTGCCGAGAATCTCAAACGACTTATCCCTCTCTAAGATGCCTAAACCGTATTTACCCAGTAGCACTCCCGCCAACACCATGCCGATGATATGGGGTATGCGCAACTTTCCCATCACAATTGGTGCGGAGAGAATGACAAGCAACACCACGAGGAATATCAGCGTGGGGTCGGTGATGGGGAAGTATTGGGCTATGTTCGACAAATGCTTAGGTTTTGATTTCGACTACAAAGGTAAACAAAAAATGTTGAAAACCAGCCATTCGTTGCTTTCTTTGTGACTTCTTCGCCTAATTCACGGTGGGGAAACTATTTCTTCAGGAGGGTCAATATCTTTTTTGCATCCTCGTCACCATTGGCTGCGTCTTCCTTAATCTTCTTCAAGATTTCCTTGCCGTCCTTCTCGTCGCTAATTGCCTTCTTGAGTAATGACTTGGCTTTGGCCTCATCGGCTGGCACGTCCTTGCCTTTCAGGTAGGCTTTCCCCAACTGGTATTGTGCATCGGGATTGTCTTGCTTGGCTGCCAAGGTGAAATAGTGGATGGCTTTCTTACGGTCTTTTACCGTGCCTTCTCCTTCCTTGTAGCATTTGCCCACTTGGTATTGTGCTTTCGCATAACCCTGTTCGGCAGACTTGGAGTACCAATTAAAGGCTTGCTTTTCGTCCTTCTTCACGCCGTTGCCCTTCTCATAGCAACGGCCAAGGCGGTATTGCGCCTTCTTGTGTCCCTTTTCCGCGGCAGGTTTCAACTTGACTACCGCTTTGGCATAGTCTTTTTTGTCATAGAGGGCTTTCCCCTCCTTGTACAGCGTTTCCGCATTCTGTGCGCTTGCCACCATGCCTATCAACAGGGCAAGCATTGTCATCCATTTTCTCATTTTTGTCATTTTTCTGTTTTTTTTATTACTTCGGCAAATGTCTTATGTCTTTTTTGTTTTGCGCGGACAGGTAGACGTTCTCACGGACGCTGTACCTCTATCTCCTTCCTTGACCTTGGGGTGCCCAATACATCCTCCAACAAGTCTTCCCAAAAGGTCTTGTCGTCCTGCCATTCCTTGCTCCTTCCCTGCCATTCCTGCACGAAAGCCTGTGCCGCCCGTTTGATGTCAGAAGCCTTACGTGTTGCCATTGTCATCGTTTTGTTGTCGCAAAGATAACGTTTTTTTCTGATTTTGGCGGTGTTTTTTATGTTTTTCAGTATATTGCAATATTATATTTGTATTGTAACATGTTGCCGCGGTTTATGAATGGAGTAGTTTGTCTTTACGCAGATCTGCCCCTACAAGCAATTTTAGTTCAATATAAATAGAAGTATGTATGTATTTGCTTTCGATGGAGATATGAGTTAAGATTCGTATATGCGGCATTTATCATTTGTATTTGCCATATATACGTTTGATATATGCCGCATATACCAAATGTAAATGGATGGGTTAACGATGGCGGATGTATGCTTTCCTTCCTTCAACCCAATGGTCTGCCCGCCCGCCATTCATTTGCCATGTAGTCCATGGCTGGTGTCACGTGCTTGAAGAAACGATAATAGCCAGCGCAGAGATAGTTGTGGCCGAAGTTTCCATGCACGTCGCGGACAAATCGGTTGCGTGGACATTCACCATGACAGGCGAAGAGATATGGGCATTTTCGGCATTGCGGGGTGAGGGCTTCCGTCTTCTGCCGTGCAAAGTGGCGCAAACGCTCACCGTATACCATCGAGGCGATGGCTTCCTGTCGGATATTGCCCAATCGAAACTCAGGGAAGGCGAAGTGGTCACAGGCATAGACGGTGCCGTCTGTCTCGATGACAGAGGCGTTCCCACAGGTGGTTCCCATTGAGCAAAGCCCTGGTTGCACACCCACCCAGTTGGCAAGGGTTGCCTCGAATAGCTGCACGAAGATGGAACCTACATCATGTTTGTACCACAGATCGAATACTTCGCAGAGGAATTTTCCCCATGACTTAGGCGTTACGGAACATGGTATCAACTCGCCACCCTCGGTAGTTCCAGGGAGAAAGGTTTGGAATGAAGGTTCTGCATTGTGGGAAATCCG
>JAFYZV010000119.1 GCA_017548525.1 Prevotella sp. | reverse complement strand
AGACTCACCACTGGAGTCGAGTGAGAGGGTTGCCTTGTCCTCTGCCACATGTATGTTGAGGCGGATGTCTGGGTTGGAGACAGAGATGTTGGGGCGTTCCCCTGTCCTCTCGCGGAACTGGTCTACGATGGCATCCTTCACTTTATATGTCACGAACCGTGAGTTACGGAACTCTTCTGAGTAGACAACAGAGTCAACAGAGAAGGTCTTGCCTTTCTCGATGTATTGGCTCCAGTCGATTTTCTTCACCTCATCGTACATGTCGTCGGCACTCCTTGCCTTGAAATGGCAGATGGGCTTGAGTATGCGGATGGCGGTGTGCAGTTGGAAATTTGCCCTATACATCATCTCCTTATCACCAGAGAATGACACCATGCGTCGCCCTATCTGCACGTCATTGGCTCCTAACTCAATCAGTTCTTGCGCTAACACGGGTTCCAACCCCATGAAAGTCTTGGCTATAAGCTCCATAAAAAATAAGTTATTTAAAAGTCAGTTCTTCTTTGTTTTCGCTTTTGTCTACATAAATGGTGTCGCCTTGTTGGATTTCACCACTGAGAATCCTCTCGCAAACGCCATCTTCAATATGGTTTTGGATGGCTCTCTTCAACGGACGTGCACCAAATTGCACGTCATAGCCTTTTTGGGCGACAAACTCCTTGGCGTTATCAGTAATCTGTAAGTGATACCCCAACGTCTCAATACGTTTGTATAAGCCTGCCAACTCGATATCAATAATTTTCATGATGGCTGCCAAGTCCAATTGGTCAAACGTGATGATTTCATCCAAACGGTTGAGAAACTCGGGGGCAAATTGTCTGCTCAGGCTCTTTTGGATGATGGAACGGGCGTATTCCTTGTCCTTCTCGTCCACGCTGAGACCTGTTGTCCCATTGGATGAGAAGCCAATGCCACGCCCAAACTCCTTCAATTGGCGTGTGCCAGCATTGGATGTCATGATGATGATGGTGTTGCGGAAGTCAATCAACCGACCATTCCCATCGGTGAGTCGTCCCTCATCGAGTACTTGCAAGAGGAGATTGAACACGTTGCCATGGGCTTTCTCTATCTCATCGAGTAAGACGATGGAGTAGGGCTTACGACGTACTTTCTCTGTCAGTTGGCCTCCCTCCTCGTATCCCACATATCCCGGAGGTGCTCCCACGAGTCTCGACACATTGAAACTCTCCGTGTATTCGCTCATGTCGATGCGAATGATGGCATCGTCAGAGCCAAACATCAATTGGGCGAGACGCTTGGCGAGGTATGTCTTGCCTACGCCCGTGGGTCCAAGAAACATGAATACGCCAATGGGATGATTGGGTTCTTTGAGACCTACGCGGTTGCGTTGGATGGCTTTCACAACCTTGTCAATGGCGGGGTCTTGCCCGATGACTACGCTTTTCAGCTCGTTAGCCATACCCTTGAGACGCAATCCTTCTGCCTCTACCATACGTTGCACGGGTACACCCGACATCATCGATACAACGTCTGCCACGTCGGCTTCGGTGATGGTGGCACGTTCGCCTTGTTCATCCTTGGACCATTGCCTGTTCAGCTCATCCAATTCCGCCTCTAATTCCGTTTGCCTGTCGCGGTAACGGGCTGCGAGTTCAAAGTTTTGGTTGTGTACAGCATCATCTTTTTTTGCCTTGATGAAGTTGATTTCTTTTTCCTTATCGGTGATGGAGGGAGGCATCTCGGCATGGCGCAAGCGTAAGCGAGACCCCACTTCGTCAAGGGCATCGATGGCTTTATCGGGGAAGAAGCGGTCGTTGACATAACGTTCTGTCAATTTGACACAAGCGTTTATCGCCTCTTCTGTATATTCCACATGATGGTGATCTTCGTAACGATCCTTGATATTATGCAGGATTGTGAGGGTCTCTTCTGTGGTAGTAGGCTCAACGATTACTTTCTGGAAACGGCGTTCCAGTGCCCCGTCTTTCTCGATGGAGTTGCGGTATTCATCAAGCGTAGTCGCCCCGATGCATTGGATTGTGCCACGGGCCAATGCTGGTTTCATGATGTTGGCGGCATCCATGCTCCCCGGAGTGCTACCAGCACCAATGATAGTGTGTATCTCGTCGATGAAGATGATGATGTCTGGATTACTCTCCAATTCCTTGAGTAGTGCGCGGATGCGCTCTTCAAACTGTCCACGATATTTCGTTCCTGCCACAATGGCAGTCATATCGAGGTTGACCAACCGCTTGTTGTAAAGCATGGGCGATGTGTGGTGTGAGGCAATCATCTGTGCCAAACCCTCCACGATGGCACTTTTGCCAACGCCTGGTTCACCAATAAGGATAGGATTATTTTTCTTGCGTCGCCCGAGGATTTCCGTCACGCGCTGTATCTCACGTTCCCTTCCCACCACAGGGTCCAGCTTACTTTCAAGAGCTGCCTTGGTCAGGTCGGTGGAGAAGTTGTCAAGGATGGGGGTCTTACCCACATTCTTTTTGTTTTGAGTGGTGGTGTGTGTGCCATTGCCACTATGGGCATTGGCATTACCATTTCCATTATTAGTGAGGTCGTATTCCTCGTCCATCTCATCAGGCAATCCCAGTCCGTTTCGTGTTGTGGTCGAGTTGGCTGGTTTCTTTAAATATAATAATGTGTCTTCGTAATTCATGTTGTTCAATTCTAATACCTGTTTAGCCCCATTGTTCACCTGGTCATGCAAGATGGCAAGCAATAGGTGTTGTACGTCAACCGTTTGTGTATGTTGGATTCGTGCCTCCAAAACCGCCAGTTTCAGGATGTTGCTGGCTTTCTCGTTCAGCACGAGTTCTGATGTATGGATGGGTTGGTTAATCTCGTCTTCCCTTACTTTCATTTCCAACTCCTCCTTGACAGACTTTTGATTGATGTCCATATAAGCGAACAGGTCCATCAGGGGGGAATCTTTCTCGCGCATCATACCGAGCAACAGATGTTCAGGCCCTACCGAACGGCTGGCTAATCGTGTGGCCTCTTCCCTGCTGAAGGCGAGAATCTGTGAAACCTTGTGTGAAAATTGGCTCGCCATGTAATTCTTCTTACCTTAAAACAATTGTTCTTTCTTCTACAAAATCGTGTAAATTCATCATCAATAGGCAAAGACTATGCCAAAATGCCATATTTTTATTTCACCCGATAGAGAATGACGCGGCTATTCAATCCCGATGGCATCGGTGTCCAACCCTCGTATGTTGTTTTCTGATAGTTGATGTCTACGACATTAATCTCATTCATCTTGCGCCAAGCCACACCCTTTCGGTCAAGGTCGGCGATGCGGTTGGCGGGAAGGTTGGTAACTTCAATCTTGATGGTGTTGACTCCTTCACGGAACAAGTCACTGAATCGAAGCAAGTAAGGCACCGCCCAGGCGCAACCGATAAAGTTGCCATTGATGTACACACGTGCACTTTCGCGGACATCTCCCAAGTCAATCATCCAGTCGTTGCATCCTTCCAAGTCTTTCTTCGTCAGTTTGAGGTTGGCGGTGTAAACACCAGTACCCATGAGTTTGGCGGTGTTCTCGTCGAGGTTTTCCCATGTCTTTAACTCGTCAATGTCATACCTCTTGTCGATGGAGGGTACACTTTCCTTGAAGTCTAAATACCATCCCTTGGTGAGGAGCTTCCCTTTATTCTCGAAAGGTTTATTCCTCCAAACTGAAAGACCTTGCACCTTTCCAAGGGTTTGATTAAAGGTTTCCAGTATCATACTCTCTCCCGATCGTAAGTCGATATGAATCTTTCCGTTGTTGATTTCTGCTTGATACCGCTCGCCATTCATGGGATTAAACCATAGTGCGTCAGCGAGATCCACCCCCAATGTCACATCCTCGTTGATGTCGTTGGGCGTGAGGTTGGCGATGAAATAATGGTAGCCTTTCTCGTTGGAACGGCGAATCATCTTCAATCCGTATCGGGTCTTCATCATTTCGGCACGTGCCGTTCTTTCCATTTGCCTCCCGTCAATGCCATAAACGATGTTGGCACCTTGCGCTTTCAGTTGGTTAATATGTGCTTTTAGGCGGTCGGTCATGATATTGTCGCCTGGGATTATCAGTCCCTTATACCTTGTGCCAGCTGATGTCTGCAACATGCCGTTGACATAATTGGTTGTGAGAAGGTATTTCTCGCTGATATAGTCGCAATCATATCCTAATGAGTCTATTTGGAGGATAGCCTTGATGAAAGCGGGAGCCTTCTTTGCCATCGAGTGGATATCGAATTGCATGAGGAGGTTCTTCGTGTCGTTCCGCCACATATCACGCACGGGCAGATAGACAAGGAAATCGTTGTCGGGCTTTCCCCATTGCAAAAAACTCTGGCAACGCTCCACATATTGCATGAAATAGGGAGCGTCGCGCCAAATGGAATTGGTGGGTGACATATCGATGGAGGCATAGAACTTCCATCCTGGCCATTCGTCATCTTTGGGTGAATATGCCGTGCCATGGAAGAAAATGTGGTTCACGCCAGCACAGAACATGAGATCCAAGTCGGGTTTCAATTGCGAAAGCGATGTGCGGAAATGTTCTGTCAGCCATGTGAAGGTCTCGCTCGACGTGTATTTCTTGCCCATGATATGGGCAGCACTGGGAGCATATTTCAACATCGAGAGGTCGGAGAAATTCTTTTTCGTTTTCCCCGTGTCGGTACGCAATCCCTTGATGCCAAACTCCGAAAGGCCGAACCCCTCGATTTCGGGAATATCCACGGCGGCATAGCAGTCAATGAGGTTGCCAGGTGTGCCGTGTGCTTGGTTACGGGTAATGGCACTATGGCTGTGCGCCCACTCTGTCCATTGCTCGGTGAAGTTCTCCAACACGAGGTCAGCAATGGTTTCCCGATAGTCGGAAACGGTTTGTTGATTGCCATTTAATAGCAAATCAAAGTTCTCTTCTAACTTATATCCACGCCGTTTGGCAAACTCATCCAAAAGGGTAGGGGTCCAGTTGGCACCATACACCTCGTAAGAATCATTGAAGAATGTATGTGGAAAAGCCACGCCCGCACGGGCAAAAGCTTTGTCGAAATGCTCCAAATAGTGCTTTACGGCATTCTTGTCGAAGTGGTCAATGACCCATCCCTCCCCGCCCGGGGCAGCTCTTTTCACCTTCTGTCGGGTGCGTGAGGCATATTGAGCGATGATTTGCCATTCGTTAGTACCCTTTTTGACCTTGGGTGCTTTCCATGTCAATTTACCATCGATGACAGATTTTGTGACATCGAAACATCGTCTCTCGCCTTTGATGGTCTTGGTGAATGCCATCACTTTACCCAATTGGGCGTATTTCTTCTCCTTTTCATCCACGGAGAGGTCAAGGTCTTTCACCTTCTTTCCCGTAAAATCCTTCTGTACGAACACCACCTTGCAGGCTGCCTCTTCTATAGGAACCCACGGACCACCGAAAGGCCAACCCGTACCCGTCGCCATCGAAATCTCGATGTCATTCTCCTTTCCTTGTTCCTCGACGAAACGTAACATCTCCATCCATCGGTCGGAGAGATAGGGGATGTTGTTGGCATCATTGCCTTGCACCCCGTAGATAGGTGTGATTTCCAATGCGCCAATGCCATGGTTGGCATACTGTCGCATGTTCCATTGTAGGTTCTCCTTGTCAACGGCAGACCCCAACCACCACCATCTGGCACCAGGCTTCGACTCGATGGTAGGCGTTGGCCATTGTTGTGCCAATAAGGGTAGGGCAGTGATAAATGCTATCAGGATGAATATCGTTTTCTTTTTCATGTTGTTATAATATTCAGGTGCAAAGCCTTCCTTTTTTCCTTTTTCATCTTTCATCTTTCATTTTATTCATGGTGATAGGGTTCACCTTTGATGATGGTACACGCTCGGTACAGTTGTTCGACGAAAATCAGCCGCACCATCTGGTGGCTGAAGGTCATCTTCGAGAGCGACAGTTGCTCGTTTGCCCTCTCATAGACGGCATTCGAGAAGCCGTAAGGACCACCCACAATGAATACCAGTCGTCTCGCGTTGTTTTGTTTCCGTTGCATCCAGTCGGCAAACTCCACACTCCTCATCTCTTTTCCATGCTCATCCAATAGCACCACGGTGTCTGTTGGCTGTACCTTTTGCAGGGTCAGTTCGCCCTCTTTCACTTTCTGTTGCTCCTCCGTCAGGCTCTTGGTGTTCTTGAGTTCGGGAATGACGGAGATATTGAATGGAATGTAATGACCTATTCGTTCCCTGTAGTCATCAATGCCAGATGCGAAATGCTTGTCCGTTGTCTTCCCTATGAGGATTAGTTCTGTCTTCATCGTGACTTTTCAGGGGAAATCAATGAGGTTGTATTCGTGCTTGCGCTTCGGATTCATCGGAAACCATCCTTTCTCCACCCGCTTCTTCTGGGAGAACAACTCACCAATCGACCAAAGGAACGATGCCCCCAACACGCCAAGGAGGGATGACCAGAACACGTCCGCCACACAGAAAGCGCAACAGATGCTAATGATTCCGAATATCAAAAATACCCACCAATACTTCGTCCCCGTGTAGTATTCAGCCTTGATAACTAATGGATGGAAGAAACCGATGGTAAGAAAAGTACAGATGGCAATGAGGACACCCGTAAAGTGAAATTCCATGATTGTTGTTTTGATGATGCAAAAATACATAAAAATCTCGATTCCTATATAGAGATGGAATAAAAAACAACAATAAATCTACTTGTATGGTTTTGATTCCATCAATTCTCACTATTCACGCTCTGTTAATAATACATATTTGTTGATTTCCATGCATGAAAAGTTACCACACGTAATCCGTGACTTCCCCATCGAACTGTAGTGGCTCCGTCCATCCCGCTTGCTCGCAAACGGAGTGGATGAGGGCGAGGAGATCGGGGGTGATGGGACGCACCCCATTGTGGTATTTATAATAGGTGGTGCGGCAGCTATGGCTGATGAGGGCGTTCTTGATGGTGTAGGCGGTGTGTGCGGGCATGTCATAGTAGAAGTGGGTCTTCATGCCGACGGGCATGGTGACGGGCTGGTTGTCGCGGAACAGGCTGCACTGTCCGCCATTGGCATCTTGGTAGCGTGGGTTGACACAGGTAACGGAACGTGTGGCGGGGTCAATGTACTTGCCCACCTCCCAGCGGAGGCATTGCTCGTGGCGGAGGCATTGGTCATTGAAACAACAGAGATACCGCGCTGACTTCTCTCGGAAAAGAGTTTCTTTGTCTTTCATTGTCGTGGCAGAGTTTTATGTCACAAAGGTAATCATTTATTTTCATATATTGGATGGAGAATCATAAAAACATTTACAATTCATGAAAAAAACAGATAAACAGATGAATAAGAGTCCCTATATGGCGAGCATTTATTCAATATTTGTTATATAATTTCACCTTCATGAAATCGTAGTATATATATGTGTTTGCTAACCCAACCCATCAAAAATTGTTTACGCATGGAAAACAAGCTGTTTTCGGTTCAAAAACAAGCTGTTTTCTATACGTAAACAGATTACCATACTATCTTCCGTGATTAATGTATGCCAAATCCTTGTTCCTTCGTTTCATTCTTGCCGTTTATGTTCGTAATTTATAATAGGTCATCAATTACTTCCAAAAGGATGATTGAGTAGCGTCTTGGCATCGTCTTGTCATGTCATAGATGGTGTGGAATGTTGTCTTGCACTTATCAGGGTATGTTCTTGATTTGGATTAAAAGGTGCTATTATATTGCAAAAAATATTCAAAACAATTGTTCCATTTGTCAAGGAATTTGTATTTTTGCATTTTTAAAGTATTACATTGGTTTGAGGTATGAAGAAGAGAGACAATCATTTGGTAATCATGGCGGGGGGTGTAGGCAGTAGAATTTGGCCTATGAGTACCGTTGATACCCCCAAACAGTTTATTGATGTGCTTGGTGTAGGACGCTCGCTCCTACAATTGACGTTTGACCGGTTTGGCTCTTTGTGCAAGCCGGAGAATACTTGGGTGGTGACCAACCGCAAATATGCCGAGATTGTGAGACAACAACTCCCTGAAATTCCTGCCGAGAACATCCTCATGGAGCCGTGTCGGCGCAACACCGCACCGTGCATTGCCTGGGTGAGTTGGCGCATCAAGGCGAAGGACCCACGTGCTAACGTCGTGGTGACCCCCAGCGACCACGTCGTTACCGATGAGGTGGAGTTCCGTCGGGTGGTGTCTTCTTGCCTCGCATTCTCGGGTGAGAGCGATGCGATTGTCACCTTAGGCATGAAACCCACACGCCCCGAGGTGGGATATGGCTATATTCAGGCAGACCTTGGAACCAGTTCTGCCCGCAACAAGGAGATATTCCGCGTGGACCAGTTCCGTGAGAAACCCGACTTGGAGACCGCGAAGAAATACATCCAACAAAACAATTTCTTCTGGAATTCGGGCATCTTCATCTGGAATGTCAGCACCATCGTCAATGCCTTCCGCGTATACCAGCCCTCGATGAGCAGGTTTTTTGAGACGTTGCTTCCCCAGTATGGCACACCGAAAGAGCAAGCTTTGATTGACGAAGGCTTCCCTCGCTTGGAGAGTATCTCAGTGGACTATGCCATTATGGAGAAGGTTTCCGAGATTTTTGTCTGCCCCGCCAGCTTCGGATGGAGCGATTTGGGTACGTGGGGTTCGTTGCTCACACAGGTTCACCGCGACCTATATGGCAACGCTTGTATCGGTCCAGACATCGCCATGTACGATTCCCACAACTGCATTGTGCATACCACGCAAGAGAAGAAAGTGGTCATTCAGGGGCTTGACGATTATATTGTGGCAGAGAATAACGACACTTTGCTCATCTGCAAGCTTTCCGAAGAGCAACGTATCAAGCAGTTTAGCGGAGAATAGGATGAAATCAATAATCAAAACAACATGAATAAGAAAGTAGCTTTAATCACAGGAATCACAGGGCAAGACGGTTCGTTCCTTGCCGAGTTTTTGATAGAGAAAGGGTATGAGGTGCATGGATTGTTGCGCCGCTCGTCCTCTTTCAACACAGGAAGGATAGAACACCTTTACTTGGATGAGTGGGTGAGGGACATGAAGAAGCAAAGACTCGTCAATCTGCATTGGGCAGACATGACCGACTCGTCTTCCTTAATCCGCATTATCGCCGAGATTATGCCCACGGAAATCTATAACCTCGCCGCTCAGAGCCACGTTAAGGTGAGCTTTGACGTGCCAGAATACACGGCAGACACCGATGCAGTCGGCGTGTTGCGCCTCTTGGAGGCCGTCCGAATTGTCGGTATACATAAGACTTGCCGCATCTACCAAGCCTCCACTTCCGAACTTTATGGCAAGGTGCAGGAGGTTCCACAGAAGGAGACAACTCCCTTCTATCCCCGTTCCCCATACGCCGTTGCCAAGCTCTATGGTTTCTGGATTATGAAAAATTATCGGGAGTCATACGGCATGTATTGTTGCAATGGCATCCTCTTCAACCATGAGAGTGAGCGAAGGGGTGAGACTTTCGTCACAAGGAAAATCACACTTGCCGCTGCCCGTATCGCGCAGGGATACCAAGACAAGCTCTATCTCGGCAACATGAACTCGTTGCGCGACTGGGGTTATGCGAAGGACTATATTGAATGTATGTGGCTCATCATGCAACAGCCCGAGCCAGATGATTTCGTCATTGCAACGGGAGAATACCATACGGTTCGCGAGTTTGCCACGTTAGCGTTCCACCATGTCGGCATCGAACTGGAATGGAAAGGCGAGGGAGTTGACGAGCAAGGCATTGACAAGGCTACGGGACGTGTCTTAGTGGAGGTTGACCCCAAGTATTTCCGTCCTGCCGAGGTGGAACAGTTGCTTGGCGACCCCTCGAAAGCCAAGGAGAAGCTGGGTTGGAATCCCCATAAGACCTCATTTGAGGAACTTGTGAAGATTATGGTGGAGCATGATATGCGATTCGTGAAGAAAATCCATCTCAAGGCGCAGATATAAATGATGTTCCTTTCCCTGTAAAACAATCATCAACATGTTAGACAAACAATCAAAGATTTATGTAGCGGGACACCACGGACTTGTGGGTTCCGCTATTTGGAATAACCTCAAGGCAAGGGGGTATGACAACCTTGTGGGGAGGTCACACCGTGAGTTGGACTTGACAGACCAAGTAGCCGTCAAGGCTTTCTTCGATGAGGAACGACCTGATGCTGTCGTCTTGGCGGCGGCGTTTGTGGGCGGCATCATGGCTAATTCTTTGTATCGGGCAGATTTCATCATGCAAAACATGAAGATTCAGTGTAATGTCATCAGCGAGGCTTACGCTCATGGCGTGAAGAAACTGCTCTTTCTCGGCAGCACGTGCATCTATCCCAAGAATGCACCACAACCGATGAAGGAAGATGCTTTACTCACTTCGCCATTGGAATATACCAATGAGGAATATGCCATCGCCAAGATTGCTGGCCTGAAGATGTGCGAGAGCTACAACTTGCAATATGGTACGAACTATATCGCCGTGATGCCCACTAACCTCTATGGACCCAACGACAACTTCCATTTGGAGAATTCGCACGTTATGCCTGCCATCATCCGCAAGGTTTACCTTGCCAAACTCATCCACGATGGCGATTGGGAGGCAATACGAAAGGACATCGGGAAGCGACCCGTTGAGGGCGTGTCTGCAGAACATAGCACAGAAGAAATCTTGCAAGTGCTTGCCAAGTATGGCATATATGATAATAAGGTGGTGCTTTGGGGTACGGGAACCCCTCTTCGGGAGTTCCTTTGGAGCGAGGATATGGCGGATGCCTGTGTGCATCTGTTGCTCAATGTGAACTTCAGTGACATCATCGGTATCGAGAAATATTCCAGTGTGTACTATGGCACGAGCGCATCGGGTGTCGTTGACCGCAACCATAGCGAGGGACGAGGTGGTGCTATACCCTCGTTGGGCGAGATTCGCAACTGCCACATCAACGTGGGAACGGGTAAAGAACTCACCATCCGTCAACTGACGGAATTGATTGTCGCCACCGTTGGCTTTGAGGGAGAAGTGGAGTTTGACTCCTCAAAACCCGATGGAACTCCCCGCAAACTCATTGACGTGAGCAAACTCCACTCATTAGGATGGACGCATCGCGTGGAGATTGAGGATGGCGTGAGGAAACTGTTTGAGTGGTATCAGAGTACGTTGGTATGAGAATCATGATGGCATTGGTGGCATGGTGTTGCTTTTCAATACTACATGCCTTCTCGATGGATGATTCCTTTTCCATGGGTTTGTCTTCAGGTAACAATGTCTCATCTGTCACTTGGGACAGCAGGAGTTTGATGATTGACGGCAAGCGCATTGTACCTGTCATGGGCGAAATCCATTATTCCCGTCTGCCCGAGAATGAATGGCAAGCTGAATTGCGTAAGATGAAAGAGGGTGGAGTGACCATCATAGCCACTTATATCTTCTGGAATCACATCGAGGAGAGCGAGGGTATCTTCAATTGGAGCGGACAACGAAACCTCCGCCATTTCATCGAATTGTGCAAAGAACAAGACCTTCCCGTGGTGTTACGGTTAGGTCCTTTCTGTCATGGAGAGGTTCGCAATGGGGGTATCCCTGACTGGCTTTTCTCGAAAGGGTGCAAGATGCGAACGGAGGATAGCACGTTCCTCTTCTATGCTGAGCGACTTTATCGGCAGATATTCACGCAAGTACAAGGCTTACAATGGAAAGATGGCGGTCCTGTCATCGCTTGCCAGTTTGACAATGAATATCGTGGACATGGCTCATATCTGATGGCGTTGAAGAACATTGCCCAGCGCATCGGCTTTGACTTGCCGTTCTATACCCGCACGGGATGGCCAGAATTGCGTACACCTGTGCCTTTCGGCGAAATGCTTCCCCTCTATGGCGACTATGCCGACGGCTTTTGGGACAAAGAGATTATAGAAGGTGCTGGCAATTATTGGAAGGCTTTCCATTTCAAGGCATTCCGTAGTTCCACGGCGATTGGCACAGACTTGTTGGGTGAGCAAGAGGAACGAATTGCCAAAGGCGATAATGAATATCCCTATTTCACGTGTGAATTGGGCGGCGGTATGGTGACAAGCTACCATCGCCGCGTCTATCTCTACCCCGAAGATGCCCTGTCAATGGCGGTGGTTAAGTTGGGGTCGGGTAGTAATCTGTTGGGTTATTACATGTATCATGGTGGAACGAATCCCGAGGGAAACACGACGCTGAACGAGACGCAGCGAACCCTTGGTACCGCCAATAATGATTTGCCCGTAAAAAGCTATGAGTTCCAAGCACCCTTGGGCGAGTTCGGACAAATCAATCCCACTTATTACACGTTGCGACCCTTGCATCTTTTCATGCACGACTTTGGCGAATTACTCGCACCGATGGATGCTTTCTTCCCTTGTGCCGACAAGGAGGCGAAAAAACATGATGACTCCTATTTGCGCTGGAGCTATCGCTCGGAAGGTCTATCTGCCTTTGTCTTTGTCAACAACTATGAGCGTTTCGCCAATCTATCAGCCAAAAGGGATGTGCAATTTGATGTTTGCGGGGTGAAATTCCCAAGCAGGCCTACGACCATTCCCGCCGCTTGCGTCGCCGTGTTTCCTGTCAACGTGGAGGGCATCATGTATGCCACGGCGCAATTAGTGGCAAAACGCAATGGAAAAATCTATCTCATGCAGATGAAGGGTGTTCCAACGGAAATGAAGATAGACGGCAAACTCATAAAGAATGTCAAACCCAAAGGAATGACAAAGCCCGTCTATAAGAACATCTACTTATTGACAGAAGAGGAGGCGCTACGGCTCTTCTTGGAAGAGACGCATACAGAAGCCATTACCAAGGATGTGCCTTGGAAGAAATTGCATGATGCAGGCTCCCAACGTACCATCGTGAAAGGCCCCGCCAAAGTCGCCGAGGCTCCCACGGATGACGACTTCCGCCAAGCCGCCGTCTATGAGATAGACATCCCTACCGACACGAAAGGACTATTGGAAATACAATATCAAGGTGACTGCGCCCGTCTCTATACCGTTGACGGAAAACTTATCGCAGACAATTTCTATAATGGTAGGAGTTTCTATTATGGACTTTGGCGTTTGCCCGAAGATGTCAAAAAACTTGTACTCCGCATTCTTCCCATGCAACCCAATGCACCCATCTATTTCCCCAAGGAGGCTGACACAACGGCAGGGGAGAAGGTCATGGCAATCAAACGTATCATTTATCCTCGATAAACCATATCATGAGTTCATTCAAACATATCCTTTACGTGGCTTGTTCCATAGTTTTTATACAAGTACACGCACAAAACACCATCAATCTCCAAGGACAATGGGAGTTCCAACAAGGTGAATCTTCACCCACGGCGACCTATAACGACCAAATCCTCTTGCCTGGTTCAATGTTGACAAATGGCAAGGGAAACATCGTGTCTGTACGGACACAATGGACGGGTTCGCTCTATGACTCGTCGTTCTACTTCAATCCTTACATGGAACGTTATCGGGTGGAGGGACAGATGAAGTTTCCTTTCTTCCTCACACCATCAAAGCACTATGTGGGGACGGCATGGTATCGTAGAATGGTGAATATACCTAAGACTTGGAAGAACAAACGGGTAATTCTTTATTTGGAACGTCCACACATCGAGACCACCCTATTTATAAATAATGTGGAGGTGGGTCATCAGATGTCTTTGAGCGTTCCACACGAATTTGACATCACTCCCTACGTTAAGATAGGCGAGGAAAACACCATCGCCATCAAGGTCTACAACGGCATAGAGAATGTCTGCGTGGGACAAGACTCCCATAGCGTGACCGACCAGACACAGGGTAACTGGAACGGAATCGTAGGGAAGATGGAGTTAAGGGCGAAACCCAAATGTTTCATTGAGCGTATTAACGTCTATCCTGACGCAGCCCATCACAAGGCGAATATCCGTCTGTACATGAATGATTATGTCCCACAGAAAGGACAACGCAAGCTCAAAGGCCGCTCGTCTACATTCACACATGTCTTTGCGGAATTGGTGAATAGTGATAAAAGGCACATTGTAAAACATGAAGGAGCCATGTTCTTCGGGAAAAAGGATAATAGTGGTTATATTGATATAGAACTCGACATGACCGATAGTTGCCATTTGTGGAGCGAATTCAATCCTGAATATTACGAATTGACGGTCATCTACGCCAAAGATACTATCCGTACCACCTTCGGGATGCGTGACATATCCATTCAAGGGAGACAGTTCTATCTCAATGGAGACCCCATCTGGATGCGTGGAACGGTGGAAAACTGTTGTTTTCCTGCTACGGGCTATCCGCCAACCGATGTGGAGGGGTGGCTTCGCGTGTTCAGAAAATGCAAGGAATATGGACTGAATCATGTCCGTTTCCATTCCTATTGCCCACCCGAGGCGGCATTCATTGCTGCCGACCAAGTGGGAATGTACCTCCAACCCGAGGGACCGTCATGGCCCAACCACGGGGTGAAATTGCGCCGAGGCATGGCTATCGACCAATATCTGATGGATGAGGGCAAGGCGATGCTTGACCAATATGGCAACCATCCATCGTTTGTGATGATGGCAGCGGGTAATGAACCCGCTGGCGACTGGGTGCCTTATTGCCGCGACTGGGTGAAGGCGATGCGCGAATATGACCCCACGAAGGTTTATTGTGGCGCGTCCGTCGGTGGCGGATGGGCATGGGACTTCGGTTCGGAGTATCATGTGAAGGGTGGTGCGCGAGGTCTTGACTGGGATCGAAATGCCCCTTCCTCGTCTGATGATTATTATTCGGGGATAGAATATCCTCGCAACTATAAAGACTCGTTGCCCAATCAAACGCCCATCATAGCACACGAACAAGGACAATGGTGCGCTTTTCCTGACTTTAAGGAAATCGAACAATACAAGGAATGTGCCTACCAACCTGGCAATTTCGAGATATTCCGTGACCTCTTGCGTGACAATGGCATGGAGTCACAGGCAGAGAAGTTCTTCCATGCCAGTGGCAAGTTGCAGGTCTTGGCATATAAATACGAGATGGAACGCAATCTTCGGACAAAAGACTATGCGGGGTTCCAGCTCCTCGGCTTGAATGACTATAGCGGTCAAGGCACGGCGTTGGTGGGACCATTGAACGTGTTTTGGCGAGAGAAAGGATATGTAAACGTCAAGGAATGGCGTGAATCCTGCTCGCCAACGGTTATCCTTGCCCAATTCCCCAAGTTTGTTTTTGCCAACAAAGAGCAATTATCCATTCCCATAGAGCTATACCAAACCATTCCCCAACATCCATCTTCTACTTTCCGCTTACAATATACCATCGAGGGAATGGACAAACAGGGGACAATATGGCAGGGCAAGCTGCCCATGGGAAAGAATATCCGTCTTGGCGAAGTGAATGTATCGCTCGCCCAGATACAACGTCCCACCAAACTCACACTCCACCTCCATTTGTGGAAAGAGGGGGCTTCCCAAGTCATCACCAATCACTATGACTTCTGGGTTTACCCGGATATTCTGGAAAGTCCTGTAATTTTGGATAATCCAAAGGATATTTACATCACCGATACCCTTGATAGCAAGGCTCTCAAAGTGCTGGCACAAGGCGGCAAGGTGCTGATTTCCGCCGCTGGGAAGGTGCGCTTCGGCAACGACGTGCGCCACACCTATCTACCCGTATTTTGGAATACGAGTTGGTTTAAGATGCGACCGCCACACACCACGGGGGCATATATCCAAAAGGAGCACCCACTATTCAAGGAGTTTCCCACTGATGACTGGCAAGAACTCCATTGGTGGGAGTTGGTCAATAGGACTCAGGTGATGAATCTTGCAGAGTTTCCGTCGGATTACCAACCCATTGTGCAACCCATCGACACATGGCATGTGAGCCGTAAGCTGGGTATGCTCATCGAGGCGAATGTGCTGAAAGGCAAGCTGTTGATGACCACCATGGACATCTCCCACGACCTCGACCGCCGCCTCGTGGCGCGTCAGATGCGCTATGCGATACTTCGCTATATGGCAAGTGAGGATTTCCAGCCCACCGCCATCGTGTCCCCCGATGTCATCAGTCACCTCTTTGAGCGTGAGGCACCCAAGGTAAATATGTTTACCAATGATTCCCCCGATGAGTTGAAACCCAAACTCACCCCTTGACAACTCTTTGTTTTTTGACAATTAACACAAATAATTGCTTAAAATGCCCCTACAAGAATGGTAGAAATTGGTTATTTCAAATATAATATCTAATTTTGCAACGGAATAGACCTAAAGAATGAATACGACAAATCAATATTTTCTATCATTTTAATAACTAAACAACACGCTTTATGAAGAAACGATTACTCTTATCGTTAGTAGCACTCATGGGTGTAGGCACTATGTTTGCCGCCAATGTCGGCGACTATGTGTTCACCACGGATGCTAAGTTTAAGGTTATTGGCGACAACATCATCAACAATGGATCATTCGCCGCCAACTATGATTCATGGACAGACGCTGTTGGGTTGGGTATCGACCCTGAGTTCTGGTCTATCGAAGAAGGACAAGGACCTGAAGGTCAAAATGTCATCATGAGCTTGTCTAATGCTGACGAACAGACCGCAGCTTACTTGTTCCAAGCCATTCCCTTTGAACCCAGCAAGTCTTACATCATCACTTTGAAGGTGAAAGGTGTTGAGGGAACGACCTCTTCTGTCACATACGGTGGTGCCAACTACATCGACGTATATGCCAACGGTGATGGCTCATTGAACAATAAGGATGCCGAGAACCGCTATCAACAGGTCGCTACCACACAAGCTGTGCGCGAGGAATGGACAGAATACAACTTCTCGTTCACCGATACCGTGTCGGGCGGTTCCAATGGTTACATCATCGTTGCCGTGGGTCGTCTCGCCCCTCAGTCACAGGTAACTGCCATCGAGGTACGTGAGGTGACACAGGTGTACGACACCCGCATTGCCGAGCGCAAGCTGGCATGGGCGAAGGAGATGTATGAGATTGAGGACTTCACCAACAAGAAGGGCTACCTGGCCGATTTGATTCCTGGCCTTGAGGCATGTTTGTCAATGGGTAGTGGTGAGCCTTTAGGCCTCGACCTTGATGACTTCTCTGCCATGGAAAGCTTTATGACAGAGTTTGACGGACAGGTCAATGAGTATTTGAACCAAAACTCTTACGATCTCATTGAGGGTGGCAACATCTCCAATGGTAAGTTTACCGCCATGCCAGACCTACGCAACGGCTCCACAGGTTCGGGCGACTGGCACTGGGGAGGCAGTGGCCGCTGGTTCCACCGTACAGGTTCAGGCTATGATCCCTCCAAACTTTATGACTACATCCAGGCATCTTACGACCTCGGTGAAGGCTTCGCTTACATCGAGAAAGCATTGCCCGCTGGCAAGTACATGTTCAAGATTGATGTACGTGGATATGTGATGGCAGGTACAAGTTCTGCTCTTCGTTATACGCCAAACTACGATTCCAAGGTTGAGGGATGTAAGTTGTTCTTTGGCGAGGATTCCATCGACATCGGTACGCTTGACACCCGCAACTACCAGTCTTATTACATCCTCCGCGAGTTGAAGGATGGCGAAACATTGAAGGTTGGTTTCTATCATCCACAACTCACAAATGGCACGAAATTGGGTGGTCAAATCGACCTCGCTGAGCCATTCCTCCGCAGGGTGGGAGCTGATGCTGCAGGCGAGATTTCTGCATACATCCTCAACAACACCATCATGACTAATGCCCACGCTGCCCGCGTGATGATCGACTCCGCTATCGTCATTAAGCCCAAGGTAGAGTTCCCATGGGGTAAGGAAGAGCTGCAAGCCGCCATCGACAAGAACGAGGCTGACTATGCTGCCATGATGGCTGCCGAGCAGTCACAAGAGGTGGCAGACTCGCTGACCGAGATCATGCGCAACATGCGTGGCGACATCCAGACATACTATGCTTACAATAAGCCTTACACAGATTTGGTAGCCGCTATGCCCGCAGCACAGGAGTCTTACGACAGTCCTGCCAATGCCTCCGCTGATCCTACCGCTAAGGCTGCCTTCAAAGCCGCCATCGACCGTGCCAATGCACTCATCAATGGCGTGACAAGCACACGTACCGATGAGGACGTGACCAACTTCGAGGAGGCTCTTGCCAATATCATTGCGACAAAGAAAGACTTTGAATTCTCCACGGCATCGTATGCCAATCCAGCAGGTATCGTGATTGTGAATGCCAAGTTTGAGCAATATAGTGGCGGAAACACGAGCAACTTCAGCGCAACTGGCTGGGATGTCGTCAATGCCACTACTAATGGTAAATTCGCTTATGGTGCCAACAGTAACTTTGAGTTAGGTACGAGGGTATCTTCTTGGCGTGGTTCCACAGGTAATGCGTTCAATAAGATTTCCCAGAAAGTGACTCTTACAACTCCTGGAGCATACGAGTTTGTTTGCCAGGCATACGCATACAATGAGACGGGTAGCCGTGACACAGGTTATGAAGTCCCCTCTGGCATCAAGTACTTCGCCAAGGCAGTTGAATCTGCCGACTCTTTGGGTTCACTTGACATCCACACCTATCGTGTTTTTGTTGACACTTTGGGCTATGGTGTTGATACTCCCGAGTGGTTTGTCATCACCCTGAACAAGACCGACAACGTACCTACGGAATACGAGTTTGGCTTGGATGCCTTGAGCCATGATGGCTATTGCAACACCTATGCGTATGGAAGCCAGCAGATCAACTATTACGGCAACTACAACAACTACGTCAACGATGTGAAGTCCAACTTGCAGGCTGCCGTCAACGATGCACAAAGCAAGCTCGGGCAATTGGCAGAAGAGGTCATCCTTGCCAACAACGAGCCGCAGCAGGTACGCAATGCCGCCAACAAGGCTGCCGAGGCATTGGCATCCAATGACCCCGCCGCCCAGACCCGTTGGCTGAAGATGCTCAACCGTGCCGCAGCAGGTTTCGAAGTCTTCATTACTGGCGTGAAGGGCGTGGTAGCCGAAGACCTCATTCCTGCCAAGCAGCCGATGGAGGGTGTCTACAACATCTCTGGCGTGAAGGTGGGCAACTCGTTGCAAGACTTGCCTAAGGGCATCTATATCTACAACGGTAAGAAGTATATCGTAAGATAATCCCGTTCTTATCCATTCATTCGTTCATAGTTCATCATTCATCGGTTTCTGGTGATGATGAACTATGAACTTTTTTCTATTTGTTTTCCAAAAACATACCCATAGGGATCTTTGCCTGTCTTTTCGGTGCTATTTTGCAACTTTGTAACTTTGCAACTTTGCAACTTAGATAGGTTCACATTTT
>JAFYZV010000013.1 GCA_017548525.1 Prevotella sp. | reverse complement strand
CTTCATGTTCCAGCCTCTTCCGTTGAAATATATAAATCAACGTCTCCGTGGAATAAGTTGTTTAAAGAGATAATAGCAATTGTTGAGACTGAAAAGTGTGCTATTCCGACCATTACCCTTCTTGCCAACGGAAAAATCAAGGTGGAGAGTGCCACGGAGGGAGCGACTTGCGTGACGAATATTACCGCTTCGAATGCCGAGCCTATTTCCGATGGGGAGATTAGCCTGAACACGCCGCTAACCGTTTATTCCGTTACCTCTTACGCTACCGCTGAAGGTTATGAGGATTCCGAAGTAGCTACCGCCACGTTCCGCTATGAGAAGGCAGAGGGCGACGTGAATGGTGACGGAGTGGTGAACATCAGCGATGTCATCCAATTGGTGAACATGATTTTGGCGCAATAGCCATTGGAATAATTGTAGGGGCGGATCTGCGTATCCGCCCGCATCCAATGTTGTACAAACCACGGGCGGATACGCAGATCCGCCCCTACATGGAAACAACGAATTGACAAGAAGGGTAGAAGGGTAAAGATTCTTGTTTCAAGATAAACGGAATGTGGAAAGACAATCCTCACCCGACAAGCTACCCGACAAGCTACCCGACAAGTTCGAAGCCCACGACAGAATGCCATTTGCTGAAGAGTCTTTAATGAACGTGTAAAACCAAGTAACGATAAAGCATTTGCATATAGAATACAAACAAACATAACATGAAAGAAGATATTAGCAATCGACTATCAGCCTTGCGCGAGGTGATGCGTAGAGAGAACCTTGCGGCGTTTATATTCCCCAGTACCGACCCCCATCATGGCGAGTATGTGCCCGACCATTGGAAAGGTCGCGAGTGGATAAGTGGCTTTGACGGTTCGGCGGGTACGGCGGTGGTCACGATGAATAGTGCCGCCTTGTGGACCGACTCCCGTTATTTTATTGCCGCCGAGGAGCAATTGAAAGGTACGGAATTCCAATTGATGAAACTCAAAATGCCCGAAACACCCACCATCCCCAAGTGGTTGGGCAGGGAGTTGCTGAGTATGTCTTCCACGGAAATCGGCATTGACGGAATGGTCAATTCCGTGTCGGCGGTGGAAGAACTCATCAAGGAGATGCGGCAGAACGGTGGAATCACGGTGAGAACCAATTTCGACCCGTTGGCACAGATATGGAACGACCGTCCTCCTATTCCCGAAAACCCCGTGAAAATCCAACCGATGGAATATGCGGGTGAGAGTGTGACTTCCAAAATCCAACGTGTGCGTAAAGCCTTGCGCGAGCAACACGCCGATGGGATGTTGGTTTCTTCGTTGGATGATATTGCGTGGATATTGAACTTGCGTGGCTCAGACGTGCATTGCACACCGTTGTTTGTGAGCTATCTGTTGATTTCTACCACGAAAGTGACATTGTTTATCAATCCAAAGAAGTTGACTTCTGAAGTTTCCGCTTATTTGAGAGAAAACAATATTACCGTGGATGGTTACGACCAAGTGCAGAAAGGGTTGCAAGATTACTTTGAATACAATATCCTCATCGACCCCAACGAGACCTGTTACACGTTGTCGAAAGCCATCAAGACCAAGGAAATCATCAGAGGGAAGTCGCCCATTCCCGCCATGAAAGCCATTAAAAATGAGGCAGAGATCGCGGGTTTTAGGCAAGCGATGCTGAAAGACGGCATCGCACTCGTAAAATTCTTGAAATGGTTGAAGCCCGCCGTGGAAGCGGGAGGGCAAACGGAAATCTCCATTGACCAGAAACTCACTTCGTTGAGGGCAGAGCAACCTTTGTTCCGTGGGCTTTCCTTCGATACGATTGCTGGGTATGAAGAACATGGAGCCATCGTTCACTATGAAGCAACGCCAGAGACAGATGTACCATTGGAGCCGAAGGGCTTGTTGCTCCTTGATAGTGGGGCGCAATATCAAGACGGAACCACCGATATTACCCGTACCATTGCTTTGGGAGAGTTGACCGAAGAGCAACGACATATCTATACATTGGTGTTGAAAGGTCACATCCAATTGGAACTCTGTAAGTTCCCTGATAGAGCCAGTGGCACACAGATGGACATTCTCGCCCGTATGGACCTGTGGCGCGAAGGATTGAACTATCTACATGGAACGGGACACGGAGTGGGACAATATTTGAATGTGCATGAAGGTCCCCATCAGTTCCGCATGGAATGGATGCCCGCGCCCTTCGTAAAGAATATGACCGTGACCGATGAACCAGGTATCTATTTGGCTGGTCGTTTTGGTGTGAGGCATGAGAACCTATTGCTCGTCGTTCCGTATATGGAAACGGAGTTTGGCGAGTTCCTGCAATTTGAACCGCTCACGCTTTGTCCGTTTGATACAACACCCATCGTGGTGGAGATGATGAGAGACGAAGAGATACAATGGTTGAATGATTACCACCAGTTGGTATTCGAGAAACTATCCCCTTATTTACAAGACGATGAAATAGAATGGTTGAGAGAAGCCACCCAACCCATTACTAAATAAAGAAGAAAGATGAAGATGTTTAGCAAAGAAACGTATATCGGTAGAAGACAACTATTGAAAGACGAAATGAAAAGCGGATTGCTCGTCTTTCTCGGCAACAAGGAAAGCGGAATGAACTATGCCGATAACACTTATCGTTTTCGCCAAGACAGTTCGTTCTTGTATTATTTCGGTTTGGATTGTGCCGACTTAGCCGCCATTATCGATGTGGATGAAGACCGCGAAATCGTGTTTGGAGACGAACTCACGATAGACGATATTGTGTGGACGGGAATGCAACCCACGTTGAAAGAGACTTGTGAGAAGGTGGGAGTCAGTATGACCAAGCAATTGAAAGACTTGAAGGAATACATCCGTCAAGCCCAAACGAAGAGTCAGACCGTCCATTTCCTTCCTCCTTATCGGGGAGAACACCAAGTGTGGTTGCAAGAACTCACGGGACTTTTGCCATCGGAGCAAGCCGCCAAAGCTTCCGTTTCGTTCATCAAAGCCATCGTGAAGCAACGCAATTACAAGAGCAAAGAGGAAATCGAGGCGATAGAAGAGGCGATAGACATCAGCACAAGGATGCACCTGAAGGCTTATAGCATGGCTCGCCCAGGCGTGAAAGAGTCGGAGATTGCCGCCGCCGTGGAGGAAATAGCTTGTAGGGATGGACAAACACTCGCATTCCCCACCATTGCAACCGTACAAGGACAAGTGTTACATAATCATGGGTTTATCCATACGTTGCAAGCGGGAGACATCTTCTTGTTGGACGCTGGTGCCGAGAACAATTTGCATTATGCTGGCGATCTGTCATCTTCCATGCCCGTAAGCGAAACATTTAGCGAGCGTCAAGCAATGATTTACAACATCCATCTTGCAAGTTTCCAAGCTGCCGTTGATGAATTGAAACCTGGTGTTCCCTTCCGCAATGCCCATATCGCCGCCGCCACGAAGATTGTGGAGGGAATGAAAGAGTTGGGATTGATGAAGGGAAATGACCGTGATGCTGCCGAGTGTGGAGCATACGCATTGTTCTTCCCTTGCGGTCTTGGCCACATGATGGGATTAGACGTTCACGACATGGAAAACTTAGGTGAGCAATATGTGGGTTATGCGGATGGTATGGAGAAAAGCAAGCAATTCGGTTTCAAGTCGTTGCGATTAGCTCGTCCACTTGAACCTGGGTTTGTGTTTACCGTAGAACCGGGAATCTATTTCATTCCCGAACTGATGGACAAGTGGGAGGCAGAGAAACAATTCACCGATTTCATCAATTACGATAAGTTGAAAGATTGGAGAGACTTCACGGGATTGCGCAATGAGTTGGATTACTTAATTACAGAAGACGGAGCCAGGGTGTTGGGACACTTGCGTAAACCGATGACTATAGAAGAAGTAATGAATGCCAAAAACACAAAAATATGAATTTTACCATCAAATATCCCGCCAATGAGGGCGGAATGAACGAGCGCATCAAGCGGTTGCGCCAACAAAATTTCGACACGCCAACGACGTTGAGCATTGAACGTGCCTTGATAGAAACGGCTTTCTACAAAGAGCATTATGGAACCATGCCTATCGCGATGTTGCGTGCGAAAAACTTCTATGAGATTTGCAAAAAGAAAACCATCTATATTGGGGATGATGAGTTGATTGTGGGAGAACGAGGCCCGAAGCCCAAGGCAGTACCTACGTTTCCTGAGTTGACTTGTCATACGGTGGAAGACTTACATACGTTGGACACCCGCGATTTGCAAAGTTATCATATCAGTCAGGAAGACATAGACACGTATGAGCGTGAGGTGATTCCTTATTGGAAGGGAAAGACACAACGAGAGCGCATTTTCAACCATGTGTCGAAGGAATGGGAAGAAGCTTATCATGCTGGTGTGTTTACCGAATTTATGGAACAACGTGCCGCTGGTCATACGGCTATGGACGGGAAGATGTATCATACGGGACTTCTTGACGTGAAGAAACGCATAGAAGAAAAGATATCCTCATTGGATTATATCTATGACCCAGAAGCCACCGACAAGCAACAGGAATTGGAAGCGATGATGGTTTCTTGCGATGCGGCTATCCTCTTTGCGGAAAGACATGCGGAATTAGCCGAACAGATGGCGGAGAAGGAAAGTAATCCACAACGAAAAGCGGAGTTGGAAAAGATTGCTGATGTTTGCCATTGGGTTCCCGCCCATGCTCCACGCGACCTTTGGGAAGCCATTCAGATGTATTGGTTTGTGCATTTGGGAACCGTCACGGAGTTGAATGGTTGGGATAGTATGAATCCTGGACACATTGACCAACACTTATATCCGTTCTACAAAAAGGGATTGGAAGACGGGACCTTAGATAGAGACAAAGCCAAGGAACTCATTTCGTGCCTATGGATTAAGTTCAACAACCAACCTGCACCGCCGAAAGTGGGTGTTACGGCATTGGAATCGGGAACTTATAACGACTTCACCAATATCAATATCGGAGGTGTTGACCGTGAGGGGAATAGTGCGGTGAACGATATTTCTTATATGATTCTCGAAATCCAAGAGGAATTACATGAATTGCAACCTGGATTGAGTATTCATATTGCCAAGAATACGCCTGATGAATTCTTGTTGGAAGGCATCAAGGTGATTCGTCAAGGACATGGTTATCCTTCCATCTTCAATCCCGATACGTATATCCAAGAACTTGTGCGTGAAGGGAAGACATTGGAAGATGCTCGTGAAGGAGGGTGTTCGGGATGTATTGAGGTAGGAGCATTCGGAAAGGAAGCGTATTTGTTGACGGGCTATTTGAATACGCCAAAGATTTTGGAGATTACGTTGAACAACGGTGTTGACCCTGAGACGGGCAAGAAATTAGGAATAGAAACGGGAGATCCTCGTGACTTCAAGAACTTCGAGGAATTGTATGAGGCATGGCATAAGCAGATGATATATTTCGTGAACCTAAAACTTTCCGTCAATAATTATATTGAAAGAATGTTCTCGCTCTATGCTCCCGCCACATTCTTAAGTTTGTATATTGACGATTGCATTGAAAAAGGCAAGGATTATTATAGTGGTGGAGCAAGATACAACACGACTTATATCCAATGCACAGGTTTAGGAACGATAACCGATTGCTTCACGACGTTGAAAAAACATGTTTTTGAAGACAAACGCTATACGATGGGAGAAGTCCTTGATGCCGTAGCCAATAACTTCGAGGGAGAGGAAAAGATGCGCCAATATATCCGAAACCACACCCCATTCTTCGGAAACGATGACAAATATGCGGACGATATTGCCGTGAGGGTGTATGAGGACTTGGTGAAAGCCATCGAGGGAAGACCGAATACCCGTGGAGGGAAAACGCAATTGAATATGCTCTCGACCACTTGCCACAATTATTTCGGTTCGGTATGTGGTGCGTTGCCCAATGGACGACTGGCGCATTTCGCCATTAGCGACGGTACCTCGCCCGCACATGGTGCTGACACCCACGGTCCCACGGCGGTCATTAAGTCGTTGGGCAAGCTCGACCAGACAAAGAGTGGTGGCACGTTGTTGAACGTGAGATTCGTCCCGTCCTTGTTGAAAAGGGAAGAAGACATGAAGAAACTCGGTAGTTTGATACGCACTTACTTCAAGTTTGGCGGACATCATATCCAGTTCAACATCATCGACACGGCGACCTTGCACGAAGCGCAACTCCATCCCGATGAATACAAAGACCTGCTTGTAAGGGTTGCGGGGTACTCTGATTACTTCAACGACATGACGAAACAATTACAAGACGAGATTATTGCACGGACAGAAAATAGCGACTTGTAATGGCTCTCATCTTCGACATTAAACGTTACGCCATCAACGACGGACCAGGCATACGGACAACCATCTTCATGAAAGGTTGTCCGATGCGTTGCGTATGGTGCCACAACCCAGAGAGTTGGGCAGGCGTGAGGCAGAAATCATACAAGGAAAGCAAGTGCATCGGTTGTCAGAGTTGCATCGATGTATGTCCGCAAGGCGCATTGATGATGACCCCACAAGGCATTAGACCCACGGGAAACGAGTGTCTCCTCTGTGGCAAATGTATTGAAGCGTGTCCCACCACCGCCTTGGAGATGTGCGGAAAGGAAATGTCGATTGACCAACTGATGGAGGAGATAGAAAAGGAGAGGGACATCATGGAGGATAGCCATGGAGGCGTGACCGT
>JAFYZV010000118.1 GCA_017548525.1 Prevotella sp. | reverse complement strand
GCTTAACCTTGCATACAAGGGAGCAGAAGAATGGAAAGAGGTTGTACGCCTATACGAAAGAATCCTCATCCGCAATAAGCACCCTCAAAAAAGAACTTAATAAAAGAAAAGGGAAAGATTATTTGGTGCGTTAACTGAAAACAAGTAAATTTGCTTGCGAAAAGAACAAAACAAGAATGATATGAGTACAAAAGCCATAACCCAGCGGATAGCCGAATACTTCCAGACGCAGCCTGTGAACCGTGCTTGGTTGTTCGGTTCTTTCGCACGCGGTGAGGAGACCCCCGACAGCGATATAGACATACTTGTGGAATATGCCCCTGACGCACGAATATCGCTTCTGACCATCTCACACATGATGGGCGAATTGGAGAAGAGTACAGGGCGTCGTGTGGATTTAGTCGAGGACGGATGCCTGTTGCCATTTGCCGTAACATCTGCCAACCGAGACAAAAAACTGATTTATGAGAGAAAACGTTAGGGACATAGAAAGGCTGGAACACATGCTCAATGCCATCAACGTGCTTGTTGACTACAAGGAAAAGCATACGTTGGAGGAGGCTCAGGGAGACCCTGTTGTCTATTTTGGTCTTGTAAAACATGTGGAAATCATAGGGGAAGCTGTGTATAAGTTGACGACAGAGTATCGAGAGAAACATCCAATAGTCAACTGGGAAGACATTGAGCGTATGCGTCATGTTTTAGTACATGGATATTATAAGATACGCCCAATACAGCTATGGAATACCATTGAAACAGACGTGCCTGCCTTGAAGCCAATCATAGAAAAATTGATTCAGAAGGAGAACGAGAAAAAGCAATGATGACAATTAAGCAAATCGAAGTGACCGTTGGCGAAATCACCAAGGGCTATGTGAACAACGACGAGCAGGGAGTCCGAGGCTATGATGGCAAGTTGGACATCCGCCCGCCTTACCAACGCGAGTTCATCTATAACGACAAGGAGCAACAGGCAGTCATTACGACCGTGCTACGTGGCTACCCGCTGAACGTGATGTACTGGGTGAGGCGGAGCGACGATGCCGAATGTCCCTACGAGGTGATGGACGGCCAGCAACGCACGTTGTCGCTCTGTGAGTATGTGGATGGGAAGTTCTCGTATGAGTTCAAGAACTTCTTTAACCAGCCCGAAGACATCCAGCGGAGAATCCTCGACTACAAGCTAACGGTGTATGTCTGCGAGGGCGAGGCATCGGAAAAGCTGGAGTGGTTTATGACCATCAACATCGCTGGCAAGCCGTTGAACGAACAGGAGATTAACAATGCCGTCTATGCAGGACCGTTTGTGACCGATGCTAAGAGGCATTTCTCAAAGTCCAATTGCGGTGCCTATCGGTTGGGGAGGGACTTGGTGAACGGCACGCCCATCCGCCAGGACTTCCTGAAGAAAGCCTTGGAATGGATGGCTGACCATGAGACGCGGCAAGGGAAGCGGCAGAGCGTGGTAGGCTATATGGCAGACCACCAGCACGACCCGAACTCCAACAACCTGTGGACATATTTCCAAAACGTGCTGAACTGGGCGATTACCAATTTCGACTTGAAGAAGTTGAAGAAAGTGATGAAGGGATTGGACTGGGCTTTGCTCTATGACAACTACCATGAAAAGACACTCGACAACGCGGCACTTGCCAAGAAGATTTCCGCCCTGATGCGCGACAGCGAGATACAAAAGCCGCAGGGCATCATCCCCTACGTGCTGACGGGTGACGAGCGATACCTTGACTTGCGGGCGTTTCCCGATGACATCAAGTTGGCGGTATGGGAGCAGCAGGGGCACGTTTGCCCACATTGTGGCAAGGAGTTTGACTTCGAATTCATGGAGGGAGACCATATCATCCCCTGGCGCGACGGTGGTAGGACGGTGGTGGAGAATTGCCAAATGCTCTGCCGCGAATGCAACCGACGGAAGGGGGCGAAATGATTTTGATTTCTCCATTATGTAGCCATAGATTACAAAAATAGCAAGCATTTGTGTTTATTTGTCCGAGAAAGTTTGTACATTTGTAGTCGAAAACCTAATTATCATGGACAATTACATCGTATCGGCACGTAAGTACCGACCTATGACCTTCGACTCCGTGGTGGGGCAGTCGGCTCTCACCACCACGCTGAAGAATGCCGTCAAGGGCGGGAAACTCGCACATGCCTATCTCTTTTGCGGACCACGAGGCGTGGGGAAGACCACCTGCGCCCGCATCTTCGCCAAGGCCATCAACTGTCTCAACCCCACAGGTGATGGCGAGGCTTGCAACGAATGCGAGAGTTGCAAGTCATTTAACGAGCAGCGATCATACAACATCTTCGAACTTGATGCCGCCTCGAACAATTCCGTGGAGAACATCAAGACGCTGATGGAGCAGACGCGCATCCCGCCACAAGTGGGGAAATACAAGGTGTTTATCATCGACGAGGTCCACATGCTGTCTACCTCCGCCTTTAATGCGTTTCTCAAGACATTGGAAGAGCCGCCCGCACACGTGATATTCATCCTTGCCACGACGGAAAAGCACAAGATCCTGCCCACCATCATATCGCGTTGCCAGATCTATGACTTTGAGCGGATGACGGTGCAAGGCATCGTCAACCACCTCAAGATGGTAGCGGAAAAGGAGCATGTGACTTACGAGGAGGAGGCACTCGCCATCATTGCGGAAAAGGCAGACGGCGGTATGAGGGATGCCCTGTCCATCTTCGACCAGGCGGTCAGCTTCTGCCAAGGTAACATCACATACCAAAAAGTCATCGAAGACCTGAACGTCCTCGACTCCGACTATTACTTCCGATTGGTGGACTTGGCATTGGAAAACAAGGTGACGGAAATCATGGTGTTGGTGAACACCATTATCTCCAAGGGATTTGACGGGGGAAACCTCGTGCTGGGACTTGCCTCACACGTGCGAAACGTACTCATGGCAAAAGACCCACAGACACTTCCCCTGCTCGAAGTGAGCCAACAACAACGGCAGAGATTCCAGGAACAGGCGCAACGATGCCCTATACCTTTCTTATATAAGGCACTGAAAGTGATGAACCAATGCGACATCAGCTATAAGCAGAGTGGCAACAAACGGCTCTTGGTGGAATTGACACTCATCCAAGTGGCACAAATCACACAGCCTGACGATGACAGCGCGGGCGCGGGGCATAGCCCCATGCGACTGAAATCCCTGTTTAAGAGACTGACATCCGCCCCCCAACCTAAACCGGCAGCGCAGGTGGCCGGGGCTGGGGCTATCCCCTCTACACGTAGCAGGGCGAAGCAAGAGCAGGATGCCAACACCAAGAGAGAAATGACCATACAGGCTGCCGCCAAGCCAGCCCCCGCCCCCAAGATGAAACTGGGGTCGATATTGATGACTTTCGACTCTATCAAGGCCAAGGAGCAATCCGCTCCCGTCGAACAGAATGAGCCAGAGAATGTTACCACTGTCGAACAATCGAAATTCACAGATGAGGACCTTCGGTTGCAATGGATGCAGATGTGCAACCGTATGCCCGAGAAAATGGTGGGCATGGCGTCGCGCATGAAGAACCTCACGCCCCGTATCACCGAATATCCCAATATCGAGGTGGTGGTGGACAACCAAATCCTGCTTGACCAAATAGTGGGCATCAAGCGTAAGATAAGGGCAACGCTTGTTCGCGACTTGCACAACAGCAACATTCAAGTGGAATACCGCCTTGCAGAAGGATTTGAATTCAAGAAGGTATTGACCAAACGTGAACTGTTTGACGAGCTACGCAAGAAAAACGCTGCCATAGAAAAACTACGCAGCGTGATGAATCTTGAATTGACATAGTAAGATGATTGAAAATTGAAGATAACACCATGATGATTTATCTTCAATTTTCAATCTCCAATCTTCCATCTAAATAAGGGTCATCCCCAATTGACGACAATCCTCGCGCATGTCATCTGGCCAGATGCTCGCTTGGATTTCGCCAATATGTCCCTTGTGAAGCAATACCATACACAAACGGCTCTGACCTATGCCGCCGCCTATGCTCAATGGCAATTTGTCGTTTAACAACTGTTGATGGAAATATAGCTGTAACCGCTCCTCTTTGCCCTCAATCTTCAATTGGCGAAGGAGGCTTTCCTTGTCTACGCGGATGCCCATCGACGACAACTCAAACGACCTGCCCAACACGGGATACCATATCAAGATGTCGCCATTCAAACCTGCCTGACCATTCTCGGCAACTGTTGACCAGTCGTCATAGTCAGGGGCGCGACCATCATGTTTCTCGCCATTCGACAACTTACCGCCAATGCCGATGATGAACACCGCCCCGTATGCCTGGCAAATGGCATCCTCTCGCTCCTTGGGACTCTTGTCAGGGTACATCCTCAACAAGTCCTCGGCGTGGATGAAGTGTATCTTCTCAGGAAGGAAAGGCTTAATCTGGGGATAGGTCTCGCATACGAGATATTCGGTGCGAAGGATGGCAGCATAAATCCGATTGACCACTCCTTTCAAGAAAGTCAACGTACGCTGCTCGCGAGTGATGACCTCCTCCCAATCCCACTGGTCTACATAGAGAGAGTGAAGATTGTCAAGTTCCTCATCGGCACGGATGGCATTCATGTCGGTGTACACACCATAACCTGGCTCAATGTGATACTCCGCCAAGGTCAGTCGCTTCCATTTTGCCAACGAATGAACCACCTCCGCACGGGCATCGCCTAAATCCTTGATGGGGAATGTCACGGGACGCTCCACGCCATTGAGGTCGTCATTGATGCCAAGACCTTTCAATACGAATAGGGGAGCCGTGACGCGGCGAAGGCGCAATTCCGTGGAGAGATTGGCCTGAAAGAACTCCTTGATCAACTTAATGCCCTGCTCCGTCTGCTTCATGTCCAACAGCCGCTGGTAAGCTATGGGCTTTATTAACATGCTCATGTCTCTTCTCTTTTCAATTTTGCGCTGCAAAGGTACACATTTATTATTAACGTGCAAGCATATAGGCCATTTATTTTTACAAAATGACAGAAATCTTTAAATAATACTATCACTTTGACAACCCACAGGCTACTAATTCCATCAATGATTACTTCTGCTTTCCCTCTTCATCTTACCCACATCCCACATGAATCATTAACACAAAAACGATTAAAAATTTGGAAGTTACAAAAAAATCATATACCTTTGCATCCGCATTCGCCGATATGGCTCAGTTGGTAGAGCAACGCATTCGTAATGCGTGGGTCCCCGGTTCGAGTCCGGGTATCGGCTCATTCAAAACTTTTCCTATACACCTTGTGCGGTAATAGCTCAGTTGGCAGAGCGTTGGCTTCCCAAGCCGAAGGTCGCGGGTTCGAACCCCGTTTACCGCTCCATATATCTTTTTAAGGTCCCGTAGCTTAGCTGAATAGAGCGTCAGATTCCGGTTCTGAAGGTCTTGGGTTTGAATCCCAACGGGATCACGAAATACAAAGAGTCCTGAAGGATGAAAGTTTACTTTCAAATCCTTCGGGGCTTTTTGGACTTTGTAGGTTGGCTGGCGCTAGCCAACCTACAAGGATAGATGAAATCAATCCCAACGGAATCACAAAAACACTTCATAAATACTTCACAAAACCGTTGGACAATGTAAAAATCCCCCAAAAACGGTTACGGTTACAGATGTAACCATGTAACCTCTGCTTGTCTTTTCCTGATTTTGGTTGACAGTTTTTTGCCATTTTCCTGATGTGGTTGACAGTCGTTTTCCTGGACGAGTTGACGGTTTCCTGGTAGGGTTGACCACTTTCCT
>JAFYZV010000117.1 GCA_017548525.1 Prevotella sp. | reverse complement strand
GCCGATACTCCTCCTCCGAGCCAAATTCGGCAGGAATAGGAAACACCGGCATGATGGGGTCGCTGTCAATGGAATACGTCTCCACCTTTGCGGCCACCTCCATAGTATTCTCTATCGTCTCGGGCAGGTCGTAGAAAATATCTGCCATCTGTTGCGGGGTTTTGAGCCACTCCTGCTTGGTATAGTGCAATCGGTTGGGGTCGGCATAGTCCTTTTGAATGGCAAGACAGATAAGATGGTCGTGTGCCTCGCCGTGCTCCTCTTCAACAAAATGCACATCGTTAGTGGCGACAATCTTGATACCATGCTTCCTTGCCAAATCGATGAGGACGGGATTGACCCGCTCCTGCATCGCGTATGTCTCGCGGTTGGCGTTAGGCTTGTCGGTCTTATGGCGTTGCAGCTCTATATAGTAGTCGTCGCCAAACACCCGCTTGAACCACAGCACTGCCTGTTCCGCCTCCTCCATGCGGTTGGCCATAATCAGCTGCGGAATCTCACCACCGAGACATGCAGAGCACACTATCAGCCCCTCGTGGTACTGCTCTAACACGTCATGGTCTATACGGGGGCGGCTGTAGAAGCCCTCGGTATAGGCAATGGAGGCAAGTTTGCATAGGTTGTGATACCCCTGCAGGTTCTTCGCAAGGAGTATGAGGTGGTAACCGCTGCTGTCCAATATGCGCTCACGACCCGTTTCGGGGTTTATCTCCTTCACATCCTTGTCCTTGTCGTACAGCGTGCGGCGGGCACAATAGGCCTCTGTCCCGACGATGGGCTTGAACATCTGTGCCTTCAACTGCCCAATCTGGTATTCCGCCTCCTGCTTCTCTTCGGGTGTGGCACCATCGTTCTTCAATACAGCCTCCAGCTCCTTGATTTGCGACTTCACCTTGCCGTTCTCCTTGTCCACGGTATCAAGAAAGTCCTTGATTCCAAACATGTTGCCATGATCGGTCAATGCCAAGGCGTACATACCGTTCGCCTTTGCCTTTTTTATCAGGTCTGGTATCTTCGACATTCCGTCGAGCATGGAATAGTGCGAATGCACATGCAAGTGTGTAAAGTTCATCATGGTAGGGGTGGAATAGGATGTTCTGTTCAATTTGCAAATATACACAAATATTCCGAAACGTAGCTCATCTCGTCGAGTTTTTTATTCACAATCTGCACAACACACACTGGCTCAAATCCATCAACACCTCACCAATGCAGCGCAATAGTCGGCAAAGGCCTTTCCATTACCGATTCTTACCGCATTCTACCGATTCTTACCGATTCTTACCGCATCGTACCGATTCCTACCGCATTCTACCGATTGACCCATTTTTTACCCTCTTAGATGGGATATGGATGGGATATGAATGGGATATGGATGGGATAACGGACGAAGGAGCGACGATGAAAGAATGTGTGGTTGGGGATAGTTTTATTGATGGGTTTGCTGAAAAAGGGGACGGCAAACACAAGATAGGACATATTTCGAGATGGGCTGCATATTCTGCAATTATCACATCCCGAACGCACGCATAAGGAAGATAATGGTACGGAAAATTAGGGACATGGTGAAAACGAAATACCGACAGAACAATCAATAATAAACCGACAAAACAAAAAATGCAGGCAAATGCACAGGCATACCATATAGAAAACCCAAATTCTGGCATCATTTTTTTTATTTTGTTTTACCTCTTGAATTTCAACATATTACACGACTCGTATTCAAAACTATTAAAGCTAATATTAATTTTTTCAGCAAAGAATCTTCGTCACTGAAAAAAAAGATGTATTTTTGCAAAATTGAATACATTATAGAAGCATTGCAATGAACAACTAAAAATGACACCGAAAATGGGTATCTTTTTTAGAAAGTCGCTATACGCACGTAAGTCTTATGCCTTCTATTATTTTTAATGCCTGTTGAAGACTTGGGGCATAACATATTATTAATCATTATGGACGTATTAGTCAAAAAAAACAATTACAACGCTCCTTCAATAAAGGTGGTTTCCTTCAAGGTGGAGGAGGGATTTCAAGCAACACTCAAGATTGGAATTAAGCCTACAAGCGCTGGAACAGAAACCTATGACTCCGAATCTTGGGCCGCCCGCCCTTTTCAATCTTCTCAAACTACTCAAGAATAATAATCACAACAAAAGAACTATATAAGATTAGTAATAATGAAAAAGTTATTTGTTATTTTTGCACTTTTGGCAGGTATTGCCGTGATGACCGGCTGCCAAAAAGATCAGGATGTCGTTACGCTTAAAGCCGTTATCGACCAAGACACCAAAGCGTATTTTGGCACGGATGATCTAAACTTACCTTATTGGGATGCTGATGACCAGGTGTATGTCAACGGTTCTATCTATGACCTCGATGCTCAATCTGTCTCTACCACCTTTGCAACAATCTCGAATGTGCCGACCAGCGATGTTTACTGCGCCATCTACCCAGCCAACGTAGTCGAAAAAATGGGCACCCCCAATGTCTCTGGAACTCCAGCAACCATCTACTTCGATCCCCATCAGAATTTTATTTGGGATGCAACTAACGGACGCCAACGGGTAAACATGCCTATGGGAGCCGTCACAACGGGTACGGAAAAGACGCTCTATTTCAAAAACCTTTGTTCCATCCTTAGGATGAAAGTGAAAAATCAGCTAAACACTGATTTTGCTGTGAAGAGACTCACCGCAACATCATTTGGTGGATACGTTGCTGGATCCTTTGATGTTACCCTTTCCAAAACGAACGCCCCTGTCATAAATCGGGCTAACCTTAACAACACCTCTGAAGACAACACTTTAACATTACACGTTCCTGATTATCTGAACACGGCAGTTATTAGTTCGGGCGACTCTATGTTTTTTGACATTGTCGTGCCACCATTCGACGCTGAATATGTCATCCTCGAGGCGGAAATGTATAATACTGATGGAAGCCCTCTTGGTTACTCCTCTGATACGGTCGGTAATACTCCGGGATGGGCAGAACCTTTCCCGTCAATATCATTAGATCGTAATAAGATTGTAACCCTCGACTTAAATGTCAACACTATCAACAGAGTCATCAAGTATGATTATGGATATCTTATACCCGGTCCGGACTTTAATCAAGCCATAAGAGAGCTAATTGGGGATCGTACCGACATCAATACCATCTCGTTCAATCAGGAGCCAACTCCAATTGTTATGACTCATCATTTATACTATTGGGATGGTACCTTTGGTACCTACGGGGGTGTCCTCTATGACACAGTCAATAATCGTCCAACGGGTTGGGTAGAAGTACAGACTTCAGATTCACCCCATAAAATATGGGCCTATATTGATGGAACAACGGTGAAGATTAACTCTTGGGCCACGCTTATTTATGCCAATACTGACTGTAGCGAGATGTTCAAAGACCTTCCTACTATCTCGAATATTCAATGGAACACTACGCGTGATTTTGGCTTTCAAACCGAAGATGTGACTGATATGTCATACATGTTTGCAGGAGATACGAGTTTAACAACCATTACGTCGGTTCAGGAGGGTAATCTTGGAGCTCTCTATTTCAATACTGCTAATGTGACGAATATGGCACACATGTTTGACAGTTGTATACATCTAACGGGTCTTAAACTCTCTTTCAATACTCATAACGTGAAAGACGCCGGAATGGTTGCTATGTTTAAAGATTGCCATAGACTACAGACGCTTGATATAAGTTCATTCAATACCGAACGTATAACCAATATGACCGAATTTTTTTATGGTTGCACAAATATGACAAGGTTAGATATTCGCCAGTTTACTATTTCCTCTAATACTACTTTAACTAATATGTGCTACCATCTCAATTATGGACATCACAGCACAGATGGGAATGGCAACTTTACATATAATGCAGATAATCCTGTATCCAACAACCCCTGCGAAATTACCTGTAAAAATAATACTTGGAATACCATAAAGGGACAGGCTGATCTCAATAATAATCCTATTGATCCTACTACAGGCCTTGACGTAAGAATAGTAAAAAAGTCTGACACCAATGTTGGCAAATAATTGCTACTCCAACTTCGGAATAGTTCACTTCAGCCGGCCTCTCAAGGATGTTCTTTGAGAGGCCGGATTGTTTATTGGATAGTGTCTTGCGTATCCTCCCACGCCGCCAGTAGGTGCACCTCGTTTAGTTTTCCCGGCCAAAGGGAGAGGTCTTCGGTCAGTGTGTCGCTGCCGACGACGAAATGGGTTTTTCTACCATAGTCTTTGTTTACGAGCACTCTTTGAGCATGGGTCTTGAACAGATCAGACGAGTCATTCTCATCGACCATCCCGATAGGCATCACTGCCACCCCCTCGCGAATGCAGAGTGCCCAGTCACGACTGAAATAGTAGAAAGAGTCGACACTTGCGGTGTCGATTCTGATGCAGAGGAGGGTTGAGTGTTTGTATTTGGGTGAAGAAAGCACATCGCCCTCGAAATAGACCTTTTCCAGTAACTGGTCAAATTCCTTGTCGGATTCATGCTCTTCGTGTTTGTTGTGCCTTTCCATCAACATGAACAGCAAGCACGGCACCAACAATACCGCCACAGACACAATCACACTCCCAACTTTACTCCTCAAGCAGTACCTCCTTCCCGTTCAGGCGCATACTAACGAGCTGCCAAGTGCCGTCAGACTGTTTGCGGTATCGGTATTTATAAAGGGTTCGAGAGGGGCTGCCGTCCTCGTCGTAGGTGGTTTGGGTGCAACGGATACGGTTGCCATGAGTGTCGTAGCGGTTGTCCTCGGTATAGAGCAGGTATTCGTCGACGGTGTAGACTTCTTTGCGGAGGGGACGCCCTTGGCGGTCGTAACTGAGCAGGGTGCGCGTTTCGACTATGCCTAACGTGTCGTAGGTGTAGGTGATAAGCACGGCCAGATGGTCGTCGGCGTCCATGACGGGGTGCGACGAACTGGTTACACGGCCAGTCTCGTCATACACGACACGGGGCTCCTGAGCCCACAGGAAGGGGGGTAGGAATAGCAGGAGGAAAAACAGGGTTTTCTTCATGGCAGTGACGAGGTGGGGCTACTGCAGTTTCTTATAGTGGATGCGGTGGGGCATGTCGTCGCCAAGGCGCTTTTTGCGGTTTTCCTCATACTCACTGTAGCTGCCCTCGAAGTAATAGACCTGCGAGTCTCCCTCGAAAGCGAGGATATGGGTGCAGATGCGGTCGAGAAACCATCGGTCGTGACTGATAACGACAGCACATCCAGCGAAGTTCTCCAAGCCTTCCTCCAAGGCGCGCATGGTATTGACATCGATGTCGTTGGTGGGCTCGTCCAACAGCAG
>JAFYZV010000116.1 GCA_017548525.1 Prevotella sp. | reverse complement strand
TCCCGTCCTCCATGGTGACGCGCATCGTGTAGGTACCAGCGGGTAGTTGGCTCATGTCGATGTGCTCGAAATTGCCGCGCTGTGTGCGCACCAGGCGGCCTTGCAGGTCGTAGAGCTCCACTTGGGCGGGCTGCACGTCGGGGGAGTATTGCATTTGGAGCTGGTCATGTGCAGGGTTGGGGTAGAAGCAGTAGGGCCGCACTTCGATGCCGAACTTATCCATGCCATTCACTGGGCCGTCGTGGTTGAGAAGGAAATAGGTTAGGCCGTACTGGTCGGTATTAGTGTTCTTTCCGTATCCGACCCATGCAATGCCTTTCACCTCACCCTGTTCGTCTTCATTCAGAAAGACAAAGGGTTGCTGACTGCCCGACATGGCAACGTTCTCAGTCTTGAAAAAGCGTTTGCTGTCCACGTTTAGGTCGGTGTCCATTTTCACAACGATAACGCTTTCTTCAGGGTATCCTTCCTCGTTATACATGAAGTAAACCGTACCATCAGGCATTTGCTTAATACCCAAGCATTGCGCCTCATGATAATATCCAGGATAATCGTTGAATACAATATAGTCTTTCAGCTGCATGGTGCGTATGTCAAATTTTGCCACGGCCACGCCATACTCAGCTGTCATAGGATAGAAATTCGTGTCGCTCTCGTATTTCGAAGCCACCAGGATCTCGTCTCCGCCAATGGGAATCACGTCAGTGTTGCCGATCCTGAGCCATTCATAGGCCACCATTCCCACTCCAATGGTTTCAGCTCTCAATATTTTGTTGAGGACGACGGTGTTTTTGTTGAAAAGGGAATCTATCACATGAACGGCGAGGTTCTTGCCGGGGCCGATGTCAGCATTCGCGTAACCCCATTGGTAGTATTGCAGGGGGGATTCCTTAAACAGTCTCAATCTAGGCAGTTGGGCGCTTCTGTTTTCATATAATAGTCCCTGATTTTTCAGCGTACCGTCGGGATCGAGTCTTGCAATGTATGTGTCATAGTTCCCTTCGGGCCTGTCGATCGCGTATTTCATGATGATGTCTCCCCAGCAGTCGATCATGTAACTGTCAACTTCGTCGTATGCAATGCCCTTGCGCAAGGCCACCATCACGTCCTCGTCATGGTTGATTTGAAAGCCATTGTCGGAGAAATGGCAGATGCGCACGTATGTGCTGTCGACCTCTTCCACATACTCGAGGTTGGTGCGGAGATTGCCCTCGCCGTGTGGGTTCCGGAAAAAGAAGTAGTAAGGGGGCAGGGTGTCGGCCACGAAGACAGAATCGGTAACGCTAAGGGACTCTTGCGATATCTTATAGAAGATATTTCCCAAAATGACGGGGTATTGGTAGATGGTGGTGACGGCGACGATGTCGCCGTCGCGTTGTTGCGCCACACTCTCAATGCCAAATCCATAACCACCCATGTCTTGGTGTACCAATGAGTACAATCCTCCGTTTTGGGCGTGCATAACCGATGCCGCAAGGACAAGTGCAAATAGTAATACATGTTTTTTCATGGCGTTTTAGTTTTAATTTTTCTGCAAGAATACAAAAAATTCTATTTCAAGCAAGATTTTTATTAATTATTAATTTGCACGAATGAAAGTATTATTAATCAATTGGTCCAAGTCCATTCGTCGGACAACCGTAGTCTACATAAAGCCGATGACCATAGGTATACCATCTGTTAATAGTAGGTGGTGCAACTATGGTATCAACTGTCCAGCATACAGGTCGTTCGTTGAAATAGAGATTATCATCTATGTAATCATACCCCAATCCTAGATAGGAGTCAAGGCAATAACACATTTCATCGAGGGTTAACACATTATTAGGGGTAACAACATCACTTTCAATTGTGAATAATCTGGCATTGCTTAAATATATTGAGCCATAAGTGTCAATGCTGTTGGTGTAATCAAAAGTGTGATTTCTTGTGGGAAGATAACAAACCATTATAATTCCCCCAGGTCCAATTTGATAGTTCTCTTGATGATCATAAAGATTAAGGATTCGTTGAAGTTCTCTCTTTGCAGTTGTATACCAAAGGTAAGTAGAATCATAGGTGAAATACTCGTCACACGCCATATAGGCTTCATAAAAGCTATCAAAATACCAAGTGTGGTCTTCCAAGCCTTTAGAGGCGTTGTTTAACGATGTCATCAAGGCGACTTTGGCGTTGCCGTCAGCGCCGATGGACATATTGATGTAATATAGGTTCTGGTTTTCATGGCAAAATCCTTTCTTGAACTGCTGTATCTCGGTGCACATTTGTTCATGGGCAATGTTAAGGTCGCTCAACAGCACGACGCCATCCGTGACATTGACCTGCATTTCAACCGTGTCGAACTGGACGTTGTCGTATTCCACATTGACTTTGCAGAATTCTAAATTGGCCAGGCAAGCAAGGTGCCATGCGGCATCATCAAGGTTAAAGGCTTCATCGGACTTGCTTTCCGTCAATTTCTTCTTGAAGTCAATAAAATAGCTTCTTGGATTGTCCATCTGACGAATGTCGGCAGCTTGTTGAATAGTGTAGTTTTTTTGGTTCAAGGCTTTTTCTGTTTCCTTTTTGCAGGACACGAAGGCCACGACTGTAGCCACAATTGCCAAAGCGATGATGGCAAGGAATAATCTGGATGTTTTCATTGTTGTATGGTTTTAAATGAATAGATGGATTAATTGGTTTTGGATTTGGCGGAGTTGTTAATCCGTCACCGTAAACTCACCGTAATACTCGTCCCCGTTGGGAAGGGTGAAGGTGACGATGTAGTCACCCGCAAGCGGGATGTAGAATTGGATGCCGTTGGGCGTGAGGGTAGAGTCGAAGTCGACATAGTCGCCCATGGATGTGGTAATCTCTATCGCGACTTGGCCGAGGTTCTCGGTGAAGGTCACCATGAGTGTGTGTCCATTGATGGAGGCTTGGATGGAGGAACCTCTGGGAGAACTATGAACATTCCCCTCTTT
>JAFYZV010000115.1 GCA_017548525.1 Prevotella sp. | reverse complement strand
ATCATTAAGAATGAAACATTTCAAGTTTCACTCATCTTTCGGGAGTTAAGGGGAGTCAATATTTCTATATGGGAAACAAGTTGTTTTAACCAAACGGGAATGACATCTCAGCACATCCCAAATGATGAAGTATTATTCAGAAAGAATATGAGACATGATGGAATGATGCCATAGCCACGGAGACATCGCAGCCGAAAAAAGAACAAGTTTGCGTAAATAATTTCATTATTTGAATGAAATGTAGTAACTTTGCACGGGAATTTACGGAAACATAAACTAATATGTTGATAGAAAGAATAGAAGAACTTCTGCAAGAAGTGGGCAGTCTCACCGCCAAGAATGCGGAGGAGATTGAGCAATTAAGATTGAAATATTTAAGTAAGAAGGGCGAGATCAATGCCTTGATGAATGACTTCCGCAGCGTGGCTGCCGACCAAAAGAAGGCGGTGGGCATGAAGATTAACGAGCTGAAGCAGCTTGCCATCACTCGTATCAACGAACTCAAGGAACAATGCGAGACGCAGGAGAGCGAGGGTGATGACATCGACCTCACCCGCACGGCATACCCCATCAAGCTCGGTACACGCCATCCGCTGACCATCGTGAAGAACGAAATCATCGACATCTTCCAGCGCATGGGCTTCACATTGGCAGAGGGACCCGAGATAGACGACGACCTGCACGTGTTCACTAAGTTGAACTTCGCCGCCGACCACCCCGCCCGCGACATGCAAGACACGTTCTTCGTGGAGACCAACCCTAACGACGTGGCAAAGAATGTCATCCTCCGTTCCCATACATCAAACGACCAGAGTCACTACATGGAGACGCACCAGCCACCCATCCGCGTAATCTGCCCTGGACGTGTGTATCGCAACGAGGCCATTAGTGCCCGTGCACATTGCTTCTTCCATCAAGTGGAAGGGCTTTATGTGGACAAGAACGTGAGTTTCACCGACTTGAAACAAGTGCTTCTCTCGTTTGCCCGCGAGATGTTTGGTGCCGATACGAAGATTCGTTTGCGTCCCAGCTACTTCCCATTTACCGAACCCAGCGCAGAGATGGACATCTCCTGCCACATCTGTGGAGGCAAGGGCTGCGGTTTCTGCAAGCATACGGGATGGGTGGAAATTCTCGGTTGCGGCATGGTAGACCCCAATGTGCTTGATGCTTGTGGCATAGACAGCACGGTGTACACAGGCTATGCTTTCGGCATGGGCGTGGAGCGCATCACCAACTTGAAATATCGCGTTGCCGACCTACGTATGTTCTCCGAGAACGACGTGCGCTTCTTGCATGAGTTTGAATCCGCCTATTAGATTGAAGAATTGTTTGAAAGAAGTTCAGGAGTATAGGAGTTCAAGGAGTTCAGACAATAGCTCTCCAACTCACAAAGCAAATGTCTGTACTCCTGAACTTCTATTAAATGATTATTCCTATCTTCATTTTTTCCTCCTCCTTTTTTTCATTTTTGGTCATTCTTCTGCGCAAGCCGAAGGGCGTGACTCTACCCGTCACTATGGATTTCAAGTAAACGTTGGAACGGGTAAATACATCAACATCGACCAATATACCAAGAAATTCGTCAAGCCAAAGGCATCGCATATCATCGGAATGGAGGTCAACCACTCTGCCCTACCCTGTGACAGCAACGCTTTTGATAGTGATTACAATTATCCCAACCTATCTTTCGGATTACGCTATCATGTCAATGACGTGACAATGCACCGCTCGCCCGACCCTGACTGGGGATTGGCGGAGGAGGTGGATTATGACTCGCGGTTGGGCAATGCCGTAACCTTATATAGTACATTTACCCGTCCGCTTTATCGTGACCATTCGTGGATGTTCGACTATAGCCTTGGTTCGGGTGTCGGCTGGTGCATGAAGAAGTACGACAAGAATGACAACATCGACGACGAAATCATCGGATCACATCTCAATGTTTATTTCACGGCGGGTCTCCATGCCACTTATCGCATCGCCCGCGATTGGGGTTTGATGGGTGGAGTGGAGTTTTTCCACCATAGCAATGGCGCATTGGCACGACCCAATAAGGGTGCTAATTTCATCTCGCCCATCGTGGGAGTGAAATACATGCCCTTTTATGGAAAAATGGAAGACCGTAGCAAGAACCGCATCCGTCAGCCATTTTCGCCTTACTGGTATGCAAACATTACATTAGGTGTGGGTGGTAAAACGCTTTTGGAAGACTGGCAAGACACCCAATTCATGACCTCCCCCGACTCTGCCGACTATCGCACGGAGAAGTTTCGGTTTTATATGGCATATTCCGCCAAGGCAGACATCATGTACCGTTATGCCCGACGATGGGCATCAGGTATCGGCATCGATTTGTTTTATGGCACGTATGCCTCGCATATCAAAGAATTAGACCGAAAGGCAGGGTATGACATCTGTCATAGCCCTTATTCTCTTGGCCTATCCTTTAAGCATCATGTGTTTTACCATAACCTATCCGCCGCCATGGCGTTAGGCTATTATCTCTATCGGGAAATGGGGCATCATGCCAAGATTATCGAGAAACCCTACTATGAGCAAATCGGCATCCGCTACACGTTTCCCCAATGGAAAGAACTCACTATCGGGTTCAACATCAATGCCCATCTCACCAAAGCCGACTTCACGGAAATAGTGATAGCCTATCCCATACATCTTTAAATTGAAGATTGAAGATTGGCTGGCAGCAGTTTTGGCAATAGATTGAATAAGCATCGTTTATATCGAAGATGCCATAAATAAGCTATTTCCAGCGGAAACATAAAGAAAAATGCCACTTTCCGCTGATTATAGATACTTTTTTACTATATTTGCAGCGGAAACATGATTTAAGTAATACTTCTATGATCATAGGACGTGAAAAGGAACAACGTGAACTGTTGAGCCTTCTCGATAAAGAGGAGGGGCAGTTCTGTGCCGTCTACGGCAGGCGGCGTGTTGGCAAGACATATCTCATCCGCGAGACTTTCAATTACCAGTTCTGCTTTCAGCACACGGGAGTAGCCAAAGGAACACTTCACCAGCAATTGACAGCGTTCCGCAACTCACTGATGACAGCCGGCATGAAGTGCGCCATACCAAAAACATGGATTGAAGCTTTTGAACTTCTAAAACAACTCATCAACAAATCCCCAACGGGTAAGAAGGTACTGTTTATCGATGAACTCCCTTGGATGGACACACCTAAAGGAAACCTAATTGGTGCCTTGGAGAATTTCTGGAACGGATGGGCAACGGCACGACGCGAGAAAGACATCGTGTTGATAGTCTGTGGAAGTGCCACTTCATGGATTAGCAAGAAACTCATGAAGGATAAGGGTGGGCTTCGTGGAAGACTGACCAACCGCATCAAACTCGTCCCCTTCACGCTCCGCGAGTGCGAACTCTATGCGAAAGGTGCCAACCTTGCCCTTGGCAGGAAGGACATTTTGGAACTGTACATGATTCTCGGCGGAATACCCTATTACTGGAGTTTCCTGAAGAAAGGATTGAGCGTGGCGCAGAATGTTGACCAATTGTTCTTCACAGAGACGGCACAGTTGCACGATGAGTTTGAGGCACTTTATTCCATCTTGTTTAAACGCCCCGGAAATTACCTGAAAGTCATCGAATGCCTGAGCGATGGCAGGAAGTCTGGCATGACAAGGGAAGAGATACTAACAGCAAGCAAGCTCACAGACGGAGGGACTTTCTCCACCATACTGGAAGAATTGGAGGAATGCGGCTTCATCCGCCGCTTTGCCTCTGCTGATACAGCAGAAACAAACGCACTGTATCAGTTGGTAGACAATTACACGCTGTTCCATAACCTCTGCATCAAGAAAAATGCCTTTAGCGATGAGCATTATTGGACCAACACCTTTACATCAGCATCTCATAACACATGGAAAGGACATGCTTTCGAGCGAGTTTGCCTACAACATGTTCCCCAGATAAAAGCCGCACTGGGTATCGCGGGCGTACAGACAAACGTGTGCTCATGGTTTGCCCGAGGGACAGGTGAGCGGCGCGGGGCGCAGATAGACTTGGTTATACAACGTGCAGACGGATTTACGGACATCTGTGAGATGAAGCATTCCACAAATATCTTCACCATAGACAAAGATTACGCGAAGGAGTTGCAAAACAAACTTGATGCGTACCAAGAACTATCAAAAGACAAACGAACCCTTCACCTTGTTATGATAACAACAAATGGTGTTTCCCACAACAGCAACTACAACATGGTACAGAAAGAGATAACCATGGATGACTTGTTTGGATAAGCAAAATACATATTTGATGCCGCAATACTACTTTATCATGGTGAACGTTTAATCGGTTACTAATGTGAATGCTCTCAAATACTTGTTGGAAAATATACGAATATTTCGCCGAAACTCCAAGCCTTTAGCAAAAAAAATGAAGATTGAAGATGACTGCGCCAGCCAATCTTCAATCTTCAATTTTCACTCAACAATTATTTCAAGAACACCATGGAATTGGGGTTGATGCCCGCAATGGTGAAACTCTTGAACATATAGGAGAAGTCGGCATCGAAATGATAGAGAGTGCCGTCATGTACGTAATCCGTGGTGGCAATGTAGAAACTGCCATCGTAGGGATTACGTGCCATCATATAGATGATGGATGACGGCAATTCAGAAGGCATGTTCTTCAGCGTCCACGTCGTTGGTCTTCCTGCCGCAGGGTCGTATTGGCTGAAGGTCGTTGTATAGTTCACCCAGTCGGGGGATGTGGCATTGACATAATAGAGGTTGCCTCCATACGCCATCATCTTGGTGGCATCGCCAATCTTGGAAGTCCCCTTGGTGACGGGATTGAACTCTCCGCAACAAGGCATCTCGTCATACGCATAAGTAGAATAGTTATACACACCACCTGTGAGGATGTAGAAATGCCCCTCAGACTCTTGGATGCCCAAGGGATTCGTCAATGTCACGATAGACTCTGCCTTGTCAAACTTCTTCACATCGATAACGGAAATCGTGTTGCCATACCCCCAACCAGAGTTCACGCAATACAACTTACCATCATACACGATGATTTCTTCGGGGTTGGCATCGACAGGTACACTGGCCTCAAATGCCAACGTCTTGGCATCAAAACGAGCCACATAGCCACCATAGCAGGTGACATACAGCTTGCCATCGGTGGCTACAGCATAGCGTGGCTCGCCCAACTCGTCGAACTTTTCATAGCGAGCCTTCTCCACTCCTGCGCCATTCAACCGCAAAAGAACCTTGGAGACATTCACCACCACATAGATGTCTCCGTCGTAGGTCAGCATGTCATTGGCAGTGTCACCCAAACCGACTCCATTTTGAGCCGTATAAATGTCATTGACATACGTCGTGTCTTGCATGGGATCCACATAAAAGAGATGGGAATTGTTCTTTCCATACGAGCCTTCAGCCAACACAAACGCACGATACTTGGGCAATTCAATCTTTGCCCCTTCGTTCCAAGGCATGTCTTCATCATCGGTACTACATGACGTGAAGCCTGCCATTACCATCATTCCGCACAAGGCGAACAACAATAAACTTCTAATTTTCATCATATTAATGTTTATAAATTGAATGAATAATATTATAAATCTATCTTTATCCCTATTTGCCAAGAGCGGCCTGGCATGGGGTAATACTGTACGATTTCATATTGCTCATCGGTCAGATTGAGAAGGCTCGCCATCAGAGAGACCTTGTTTCCTCGCCATAGGAAGTCATGGGAGAGTGTGATGGAATGCTCGTAGAAGGGATGTAAGCGGTACTCCGACCGATGTGTTACGTTGGAATAACGTTGTCCCTGTGCCATCAAAGTGTAGCCAATGGTAATCCAAGATGTATGCAACACCATTGATCCATTGCCAGAATGCTTGGGTATATATGGGATTTGCTGGTCATTATCCAACTTGTCAATGGCGTTCTGCAACATATAGTTGGCGAGCAATTGCATATTGATGTTCTTCGAAAAGACAATATCTACGCCCATGGTCACATCAAGCCCCGTGATGTCAACTTCTCCGAAGTTCACCATCTTCCATACGTAGGTAGAGGGGAATGCGACTATCTTGTCATATACCTTATTATAATATAGGTCTGCCGTGGTATGGAAATCGATGGTTTTTGCAAAACGATGGCTCCATGTCATACCCACATTGTATTCCATTGCCCGCTCGGGTTGTAACTTGTTGTTGCCAATCCGTTGGTAATAGAGATCGTTGAATGACGGCATCCGAAAGGTACTCTTGACCATCGCCCTCGCAAAGAGCGTCTCGTCATCCAACAAACGATAAGATAGCGACAAAGCTGGCGACAACCGCTTACGGTCATCGGGGGCAGTTCCGCTTTTTAGATGTTCATGAGCATAGGTGAAAAGCAAGTTCCCGTCTGCCAGAAACCGTCCATTACCGTAACGTGATGACAGCACCGTGAACGACGTAAAGCGCAAAGGTTGCATATTACTGGGGAAATTGTTGTGGAGTTTATTAACCACCACGTCTTCAGCTAAAGCAAACGACCAACGATTTGTGGGTTTACATCCCAATGTCGCTGATACATAATACTCGTGTTGACGGTTGGTGTCTGTCTGTTTTCCACCTTGGTATTTGGAATTGATGTCCTCATATTTATCCCAAGAATAGTTGTATTTCATGCGTCCATGCAACCGCCATATATTTGAAAAAGATGCTTTGTATTGCGTTTGCACGAAAAAGTTTTTGTCCCATAGTCGTTCATTGGCATCGTGGTTGTATAGGATAACCGTTCCAGGCAATCCCCTCTCCGATTGGTAATAGGCAATTTTGGTCTGCCATTCATTGCCATTTGTGAAGATATGAAACAAGTTTGCCTCGCCTTGCCAGCTATTGACATCAGAATTGTAACGTTTCTCACGGCTCTTGGTGTAGCCGTTCCTCAAAGTAAATGGATAGACACCATCTGCCTGCATGTATGATGCATGGCACGACAAAGAAGTCGCTCTGCCAACTTCCTGCCAATAGATGACGGAGGGAGAAACTAAACCAAAAGACCCACCCCTGACATTTGCACGAACATGATATGGTCGATTGTCGAACTGAGGGCGTTGCGTCTCGATGGCAAGCACCCCTGCCGAGGCATAATGTCGTGCGCTCTGCATGATGTCTGCCGCCTGTCCGATGACGAAAGAGACATTTGAAAGATTGTCTGTGGTATATCTCCCCACATCCACTTGCCCCGCCTGTGCATTACCGATGGCAACACCATCATAACTCACTGCGGTATGGTGAGCACCGAGGTTGCGCACAGAGACCGTCTTCAGTCCCCCTATGCCACCATAATCGCGGACACAAGCACCAGCGAACCTCTTGACTGCATCGGCAAGAGACGAGATGCCTAACTCCCGTAGTCGCTTTCCATCTACAGATTGCATAGGAGTGGATGACGTGACATTAGCATCGACGGCATGGGATTCCACCAACACCTCACGGATTGTTTGCACTTTGCCCACAATCGAGTCTTCCTGAGCAGCCACTCTGGGCATGGCCATGGAAAACAAATACAAAAGCACAAGGCGAAAAATCACCCTTCCACCAGCTTCCCTTTTCATCTGATAAACGTTTCACAGCCCTCCTCGGGACCTAAAACAACAATCGCAATGGCAGGTCTTCTGACTTATAACCCGAAAGCAAACACCTTCCCGACATTCGTCAGTGGCATCTCGTTTGCCCTCGCATAAGGGTTACATACAGCAGCGGGACTGTCTGGGACTCTCACCCAATTCCCTTTTTAATCATGAGCATGAACCAATTGCGATGCAAAGGTAGTGATTATGATTGAATTATGCAAACATCCAAACGAAAATTTCCATAAAAACAGAATGGGAAACTCCTTTAGTATGTACTATCATTCTTCCCATAATATTCCTGTAATACACTTTATATTTCCAACCCCAATTCCATCATTGCTTTACAGATGAAACGCAAAGCAATGATGGAATAAGTCAAATCAAAGTCCTATCAAATATACTACTCGGTGACAGGGCGAATGGGGAATCCTGCGAAGCGGGCATAGCCATATCTGTACGATACATCGCCACTGTCGAGAAAAAGGAGATAGGCATAGGTGTTGTCGCTGGGAGACTGCTTACTCACCCAATACAGACCTTCCGTACCTACATCCTGGAGTGAGGAGCTGTAACGGTTGCCTGCGGCGGGAATGAAGATGCTTGCACCATTGTTGTTGCTGGTGAACTTTTGACCTCTCACGCCGTTAAGGGTTGTCCATTCATGAGTGCAATTGTCAATCAGTTCCTTGACTTCAATGGGCGATGGCATCCGCCATTTGCCACCCCATCTCACATGCGCAACATCATATTCTGTACCGCCGATGTCACTTCCAAGGTCATGGCAAGTACTGGAAGAACCATCGCAATGGACATAATGATTCCAATCATAGTACACTCTTTCCTCCGTATCGCCCCAAGAGTAATAGCAACCAGCCCCCTCTGGTTTGGTCGCACCAACATTGTACGAAGCCCACTTGATTTTACTCGGCAAGCCCAGATCGATAGCCTCTGCGGGAATATTGACTGGGTCGTTCACATTAGCTATCCCGAGGATGTGGTTAATTACCACCATCGCGTCCGTGATGGTCACTTGCCCGTCATGATTGACATCATAACTATACGCTTGCGCATTCGCCCTGTTACCGCCCGCCAGCATGAACAATGCCACGAACATAAGTAATAATCTTGATTTCATCATTGTATTGAAGGTATTAAGTTAATGGATTAAATGATTGTATACACCACAAAGATAATCATTTTTGGTAAACCTTGACACTTTTCACGGTACTTTTTTTTGTGAACACCCCTTTTTAATCAAGTTGCATGGACCAATTGCTTATGAAAAGGTATGAATAATTATCCAATAATTTGTATATTTGCACCAAAAAGATAAAAACAACGGTAAACATGATAACCCCAAAGAAAGCACTGGCATTATTGTTGATTGCCTACCTCCCGTGTTTAACCTTCGCACAAGAAAACATTCACGAACAATCTACCGAATATGAATGGCCTTCCGACCCGCTCGTGGTGGAAAAACTGAAGCAATGGCAGGACATGAAATTTGGTGTGTTGCTCCATTGGGGCATCTATTCCGTCCCTGGCATCGTGGAATCGTGGTCGATATGTGACGAGGACTGGATTACCCGCGATACCACCATGACCTACCAACAATACATGGACTGGTATTTCTCTTTGGCAGAAGAGTTCTGCCCCATCCTATTCGACCCCATTCAATGGGCAAACGTTTGCCAAGATGCAGGTATGCGATACATGATCTTCACCACGAAGCACCACGACGGGTTCTGCATGTATGATTCCAAGGAAACGGACTTCTCGATTGCCCGCCATGCCTTCCGCGACGACCCACAGCGAGATGTTCTGCATCATGTGCTACAAGCATACCGTGGGAAAGGCTTTTCCATCGGCACCTATTTCTCCAAGCCCGACTGGCATTCACAAGACTATTGGTGGGATGTCTATGGAAAGAAAGGGCGCAACGTAAACTATCCCATCAACCAACATCCCGAAAGATGGCAGCGATTCCAACAATTCACCTACAACCAGATAGAAGAAATCCTCTCCCGATATGGACAAGTGGACATCCTCTGGCTTGATGGTGGATGGGTTTGTCCCGAGAACAGGCAGCAAGACATCAACATGCCCCACATCGTAGAGATGGCTCGACAACACCAACCAGGTATAATCATAGTGGATCGCACCATCCATGGTCCTTACGAAAACTATCAGACACCCGAGCGCACCATCCCCGAGAAACAACTCAATTACCCATGGGAAAGCTGCATCCCATTAAGTGACGATTGGGGATATGTGAAGAAACCGCATTGGAAGAGCGCACAACAGGTCATCAACACGCTCATCGAGATTGTCGCTAAGGGCGGGAACATGGTACTGGGTGTGGGACCCACGCCAGAAGGCGTCATCGAACACGAAGCCGAGGTACGATTAAGGGAAATCGGACAATGGTTACGCCTGAACGGCAGAGCCATTTACGAAACAATCCCCACCACCCATTACCATGAAGGAAAGCTATGGTTCACTCAATCGAAAGACAACACCCACCTCTATGCGATTTACAAATTGGATGAGGGCGACACGCTCCCTGCCGAGGTTTCATGGAGCAGCAACCAACCCATTCGTTCCGTCCGCCTTCTCTCGACGGGTAAAAAACTGAAATTCACCTATAAGGAAGACCGTATCACCATATGTCTGCCGAAAGATTTACCCGCACAATCTTTTGCCATTGAAGCAACGGTTGGTAAATGACTTTTCTATCGACAAATAAAATGAAACAGAGTTTATGGATACATTATGGAATAAAAAGGGCGATATGATGGGATTGAGAATGAACATGATCGTATGGATGCTGACCAGCTTATTATCTGTTAGCATGGCACAACAAACGCAACTGGCATGGGGAGACCAAGGCAATGGGACATACATCAACCCCATCTTGATGGCAGATTATTCAGATCCT
>JAFYZV010000114.1 GCA_017548525.1 Prevotella sp. | reverse complement strand
GATGGCGTTTCTGTTGCTCAAGGCAACTCGGATAACTTGTTGGCAAGCCTATCTGACCGTGCCAATGATCAAATGATTTCAGGGTCTAAATTATCAAATGGAAATTATCAGTTTATTGTGTTCTCTGCCACCAACAAAATAATCTTCAGAAATTATGGAGCTATTGCATATGTGACATTAAAAAATTCACCTGAGATGGCTAAAGGTGATTATATCATTAATTTAATGAATATTGAACTCAGTACACCTCAAGGTATGGCAATATACCATAAAGATATGTCGGCAAAGTTAACAGTTAGAGAAATGATGTTAGGTGATGTGAATGGCGACGGAAAGGTTACAGTGACCGATGCCGTTTGTGTTGTCAATTATATTCATGAGCGTATTCCATCTGTTTTCATTGAGAAGGCGGCTGATGTGAATGGCGATGGGTCGATTACCATTACGGATGCCGTAGGCATTATCAACATAATACAGAATCAATAAGTTTACCATAATCAATCAAGAAAAGATGAAAAAGATAGTTTTTCTATTGACGGCATTGTTCCTCAATATGGGAATTGCCTTGGCTGATAACGTGTCAGTGGAAAGCGTGACCATCCCAAAGGGTGGCACGGCAACGGTAGTGATTCGTTTGGACAATCCAAACCATGTGTTTACGGGTGGGCAGATGGCATTGTCGCTTCCCGATGGGATTACGGCTGTCATGAATGCCAATGAAGAGCCAGACATCAAGGCGGGTGAGCGTTTTGCCGGCACGAACCACAGCTTTGGGTCAAGCCACCAAAGCAATGGAACGGAGCAATTCACCATCTTCTCCATCAACAGCGCACCAATCCCGGGCGAGAGCGGTGTATTGCTTTATGCCACGATAACGGCAGATGCCTCCTTGGCGGTGGGAACGGCATTAGAGGGAAGGTTAATGGGCATAGAGATGGCGACGGTAGATGCTCAGCCTATCTTGTTCAATGACCAAGTTTTCACTATTACAATTGGTGAGCCGTTGGATAGCCGCATCGTTCTTGACGAGCTGTCAACCATGATGCCCGAAGAGGCCGATGGAGTGGATGTGCGTGTGAAACGCACCCTTGCCGCTGGTATATGGAACACCATCGTCTTGCCTTTTGCCATGGATGAGTCGCAAGTGAAAGATGCTTTTGGGGAGGATGTTCAGTTGGCAGACTTCACGGGTTATACTACAGATGAGAATATAAATGATGAGATTATTAGTATTGCCGTACATTTCCAAAGTGTCAACAATATTGAGGAAAATCATCCTTACCTCATCAAGGTTTCGGAAAACATTAATGAGTTTTCCGTGGACGGTGTAGATATTAATCCCGAAGAGGAGCCTACCAATGCCGTCATCAAGCGTACAAAAAAACAATGGAGCGAAATGATAGGCACGTATACGGCAGAGACGGAAATACCTGCCCATACACTTTTCATAAGCGGCAATAAGTTCTGGTACTCCACGGGTGAAACAAAGATGAAAGGTTTCCGTGCTTACTTTGACTTCTACGATGAGTTGGCAGATGTGGAAGACGCATTCTCTAAAGTTGCTTTTTATGTGGATAACGTGGCAACCAACATCGAAAGCAATCACAAGGCAGAGAGGCTAAATGATAATGTGTACGACTTGCAGGGTCGCAAGATGACACTTCGGTCAAACACATCATTGCCCAAGGGCATCTACATCGTGAATGGCAAGAAATATACCGTGAAATAAGACAGATGGAGGAAAAAAGCAATGAGAAAGAAATATCAATCACCCCAAACAGAGATTGTTTCCATCCGTGCCATACAACTGATGGAAGGGAGTGGGGTCTATGGCGACGGTGTGGCATCAGACATCACATACGGTGGTGTTGACGGTGGCGAGAATGAGCCAGAAGCCAAGCCTTTCCAAGGCATTAGTGTATGGGATGAAGAGTAAGATTGTTTGGTAGAGGGTGTGCAAACACCTACATTCCGTTTGGTATATCATACGTATACCGAAGGTATATTGCCCATATACCGATGGTATACGTATGATATACCGATTAAGTTTCTATAATCCTTCTATAAGGAATTCATTACTTCGGCAATTTCGATGTGTTCTTTGGGGGAAGTCCTGCACTTCGCATTGTGAGCCCTACCCAGTTAACCATTTGCGTGAGGTCACGCAAATGGTCATCAATGTTGACTCCCAATGTTTTACACGATTTTCTCCCATACTCTTTCATCTTATGTCGAATAAAACTTTAACCCCTCCACATACTCATACAATTTCTTATAGAACGGATGTCGCATCATCGTGGTCTTATCGCCAAGGATGATGAGTTTCATGCGGGCGCGAGTGATGGCAACGTTCATCCTACGCAAGTCGCGGAGGAATCCTATCTGTCCTTCATCGTTGGAACGGACGAGCGAAATGAGTATCACGTCACGCTCCTGTCCCTGGAATCCGTCCACGGTGTTGATGGTTATCAATCGGCGAAAGGGTTTGAAGAATTCTCGTTTCTTCACCAACGAGCGGAGGTATTGCACCTGTGCGCGATAGGGAGAGATGACTCCCACGTCGATTTGCTCCTCCAAGATTCGCGTCTTCCCAATCTTCGTGAAATAGTCTTGCAGGGTTTTGAGTGTCAATTCCGCCTCCGCCTTGTTGATACGACCGAAACTCTCGCCAACGAATTGTTCCCTCTCCCCTATTTCCGACGTATCTTCCCACACTATCGGTGTGTCGTAATCTAAGATTCCACGGTACTTGATTTGTGGCGCACTCTCCACTTTCCCATGATAGAACCAATCAGAAGAGAAGCGCATGATGTCCTCATTCATACGATATTGCACCGTCAGGAGAGCTACTACTTCGGGCTTGTTCTCCACGATACGCTCCATCAACGTCTTGCCCAAACCACCTTTCAACGCAGGAAGGCTCTTGATGGTAGGTGGCAATTGGCAATGGTCGCCAGCGAAAATGACCCGCGAACACCTGCGAATGGGAATCCAACAAGCTGCCTCTAACGCTTGTGCCGCCTCATCTATAAATAAGGTGGCGAATTTCTGCCCTTCCAACAAGCGATTGGCAGAACCCACCAACGTAGATGCTATCACACGAGCCTCGCCAAACAATTCTGTATGAATGCGAATCTCTATCTCCGTGGCGCGACCCTTCAGCCGTTCCATCTTCTGGTGATAGCTCTCTCCACCCTGTTTCTTTTGTCCACGAAAGTCACGGATGGCTTTCCTGATAGCCCACAATTGCGGATAATCGGGATGAGACTCAAATTTTCTCTCGTAAGTAAACGAAAGCATTTTGTCATTGACACGTGTGGGATTGCCTATTCTTAAAACATTCACACCACGATCAACAAGCTTTTCACTAATCCAATCCACCGCCATGTTACTTTGTGCACAAACCAACACTTGGCTTTCCCGATGCAACGTCTCGTAAATAGCCTCCACCAACGTAGTGGTCTTACCCGTCCCAGGGGGACCATGCACCACCATCACATCCTTGGAGCGCAACACGTCGTTGACGGCTCTCTCTTGCGATGGATTCAACCAAGGGAACCGCATCGGCTCAAAGGAAAACCGTCCAACCTTCTGAGACGAATAAAACAAGTCGCGGAGATAAGCTAAACGGTTGTTCTTCGCCTTCATCACTCGGTCGAGTGCATCAAACATCGTGCGGTAGGAAGTCTCGTCAAAAAACAGCTGCAAACCCAATTGCGAGGCATCTTGCAAGTCGATAACATGGGTGTTATCGGGTACGGTAACCACCATGCGGTCGCCATCCACGAATGACACCGTGGCGGTGTAAGACGCATATTGGATAGTCTTCCTCTCGCCCTCCTTCACCTTAAAGAAACAAACGGGACGACCAAACTCAAAGTTATGCTCAATGTCTTGGTCGGTTGTCCGAAACACCTCCACCGCCAACTGATTCAGGGAATTGTAATAACTCTTCCCCACCTTGACGGGAAACCACGCATCGCCGCGCTTCACCTTCCGCTGCACACCCATCGTTTCGGTCTGCTTGCGGAAAGCTTCCTTCTCAAAATAGTACTCTATCTCCAACAACAACCTCTGCCGTTGGAGTTGCGGAATGGGTGAAGACTGGCTCATTGTATATCTTAATTGCTGCAAATATACTGCTTTTCAGAAACAAAAGCAAGAAAATACAGCGAGATGAGCGTTTTTTTATTTACATTTGCACAACAATTCTGATAGGATGTCTCAACAATCAAATCACAATCAAACTTGACATGACAACAATTGCCATAGGCTTACTGATCCCATTGATAGGCACCATACTCGGGTCGGCATTCATCTTCTTCATGAAGAAAGAGATGTCTTCGCTGTTGCAAAAGTCATTACTTGGATTCGCATCGGGCGTGATGGTTGCCGCCTCCGTCTGGTCCCTACTCATCCCTTCCATGGAGATGGGAGCCGACAAGGGGGCGTGGTCGGTATTCCCCGCAGCAATAGGATTCCTGCTGGGCATCGGCTTCCTGTTGCTCCTTGACAACCTGACACCACACCTCCACCTCGGTACAAGCCAGCCAGAGGGTCCCCACTCCCGCCTATCGCGCACGGCGATGCTCACCCTCGCCGTCACCATCCACAACCTACCCGAAGGTATGGCGGTGGGCGTAGTCTTCGCAGGAGCCGAGCAGGGTGCCACTGGCTTATCGTTAGCGAGTGCCATCGCCGTCTCTCTCGGTATCGCCATACAGAATATCCCCGAGGGAGCCATCATCTCCATGCCCATGCGGGCGGAGGGAAACTCACACTGGAGGTCGTTTGCCATCGGCAGCCTCAGCGGCGTGGTGGAACCCATCGGCGGCCTCGCCGTCATCCTCCTTGCCACTTGGCTCATGCCCATCCTGCCTTACATGCTCGCCTTCGCTGCTGGTGCCATGTGTTATGTCGTGGTAGAAGAGTTGATTCCCGAGGCTTCCACGGGCAAGCACACCAACCTGAGCACCATCGGCTTTGCCCTCGGTTTCGTCTTGATGATGGTGCTTGATGTCGTTATGGGATAAACCAACCAAAGAAAAACATCATGGAATCCATCCGCTTGAATCATCTCACCATCGGCTATCGCACCAAGAAGGGTACACCAAAAATTGTCGTGGAGGACATCAACGCTTCCATCCACAGCGGACAACTTACCTGCCTGATGGGTGCAAATGGCATTGGCAAGTCTACCCTCTTGCGCACTCTCGCCGCATTCCAGCCAGCCATTTTTGGCGAGGTACTTATCCAAGGGGAGAACCTCAGCATGGTCTCTCCCTCAAAAAGGGCAAAAGCCATCAGCGTGGTGCTGACCGACAAGCCTGATATACAGAACATGACAGCGGAGGAATTGGTAGGGTTAGGGCGTTCCCCTTACACGAATTTCTGGGGTAGAATGTCAACTCATGACCACGAGATCACCAAGAAAGCCATGACGATGGTGGGGATTGAGAGCCTTTCATCACAACCTTTCCTTGCCCTCAGTGACGGTGAGAGACAAAAAGTAATGATTGCCAAGGCATTGGCACAAGAGACTCCCATCATTCTTTTGGACGAACCCACTGCCTTTCTTGACTATCCGAGCAAGGTGGACGTGTTGCAATTATTGAAAAAACTGGCACACGAATTAGACAAAACCATATTCCTAAGCACACACGACTTGGAATTGGCATTACAGATTGCAGATATAATCTGGTTGTTAGACAAAGAGAAAGGACTCACCATCGGCACAGCCGACGAACTCCTTTCACAAGGTCTAATTAGGCAATTTGCAAACAGAGCAAACATCACCCATAGTACGGTCGAAAGGTCCTGAATGCTCCAGCTTCAACGTACACATGGCAGCGGCAAACTTTCCCGCCTCTTCATAGCTCGCTCCTTGTTGGCGCATATATAGATAACCCGTGGAATAAGTGTCTCCACAACCCGTGGCATCCACGATTTCCTTGGGCTTGTAGGCAGGAATCTCATAGAACTTGCCCTCCGCATAGATAAGCGAGCCATAGCTGCCAAGGGTGATGATAACTTCCTTCACGCCCTGTTCCACCAATTTCAAAGCCACGGTACGTGGGTTCTTAGAGTTGGTAATGACCTCCATCTCATGCTCATTGAGCTTGATGATGTCGGTAAATTCTAATATATCCTCCTTGTCCTTCCAATCCACGGCATAAACCCTTTCACCTCTCACCTCACGTAAATAACCTTGAACATCGATGGAAATCTTGCCCTTCGTGGAAAGAAACCTCACCACCTCGGGCGAAAAGTCATCGGCAAGCAACGACCCAAGGTGGAAAACCTTGGCATCTAAACCCCTCATCTCGTCAACGGTGAAAGGGTCTGCCTTCGCTAACACCCGCTGGGTACGGTTGTTGGAGTTGCTGCCATACTTATTCTCGAAAAAAACCGTGTGCCTACTGTCAAAGCATCTCACGTCTATTCCCGCTTTCCTCATCTTTTCTATCTCTAACAAAGACCCTTTCCCAACCTTGGTAACCAACTGGAAAGAGACATCTTTCGGCAAATGGTTGATACCCCATGCAAAATAAAAAGACGTACCACCAGCCATCTGGAACTCGTTATTCGGCGTGATAATCTTATCACGTGTGAGATGCCCGATACAGCAAATATCCTTCATTTCAAATACATTTAGGCTACAAAGATAGTGATAAATCAGAAAACCACAAGAGCATTTGCAGTTTTTTTGTGTATATTATACTCATGTTGTCCATGAAAATGATTATCTTTGCGAAGTGAAACGCTAACATAAACAAGGTATCATGAAAAAAATCGTGTTTTTGACAGGAGCGGGAATGTCTGTAGAGAGTGGTTTCAAGACTTTCCGAGGTTCAGACGGATTGTGGGAGAACTATCCCGTGGAGCAAGTGGCAAGCCATGAGGGATGGTTAGCCAATCCTAAATTGGTGACGGAGTTCTACAACATGCTGCGCAAAAAACTCTATGCGGCACAGCCGAATGACGGGCATCGCCTCGTGGCGGAGTTGGAAAAGGACTATGAAGTGTGCGTCGTGACGCAAAATGTAGATAACCTACACGAGAAAGCAGGGTCTACCCACGTCATTCACCTCCATGGCGAGCTGACGAAAGTATGTTCCAGCCGCGACCAGTTTGATGAGCGATATGTACGCGAACTACCCGAAGACAACTGCGAAGTACCCATTGGTGCCAAGGCTGACGACGGCTCGCTGCTCCGCCCCTTCATCGTATTCTTCGGCGAGAGCGTACCCATGATTGCACCAGCTGCCGAAGAAGCCTCCACCGCTGACATCTTCGTCATCATCGGGACGAGCCTCAACGTTTACCCCGCCGCTGGCTTGGTGCAGTATGTCCGCAAGGGAACACCAATCTATCTCATCGACCCCAACCCCGTGGCAGGCAGCGGGTTCACCAACTTCAAGCACATCCGCAAGGGAGCATCCGAGGGAATGCGCGAGCTGAAGCAGCTCCTCGGCTGACCTCAATGTCAAGCTGATGGCTATGAATATCCCCTCTTAGCATTCCGCATCAAACAGTCCACGTATCTCTTTGTCAAAATCAGAGTCGATGCGTTGTGTCGGATTAAACAGGCGATATTCTTCTTCCGCCTTTCGGTCTGCCTCTTCCCGACTCACTCTGCCCCTATCTGGCAGTAGCGCATATCTGCGGAATGTAAGAAACTCGTTGACAGAAGCGGCAAACTGCTCCATGTTAAAAGCATTCTCTCGTTCTATCAAGTCTTCGATATAGTCGAAATAGCCTGTCACGGCTCTTTCCAGTTGTCGTATCTCCTTTTCTGGCAAATAGTTTTTGGCAACCTTCGTGTCACTTATCAATACTCTTCCGTCTGGTGCATTCTTCCAAGTCTGCAGCCCCATGTGATCCTTAGTATGGTCTGCACAGGTAAAGATTATCTCAGGAGCCGTCTGTCCTGTGATGGCATAATGGAAACGGTTCTGTATCATCTGGTAAAACTCACGTGTCGTAGGTGAGTTGCGGTCGTAGTCGTATGAGCACTCTGCATAGATGTCCGTTATCTGCTGCCAGATGCGCCGCTCGCTGGCACGGATGCTCCTGACCCTTTCCAGCAACTCACGGAAGTAATCCTTGCCAAACAATGCCTTACCCTGCTTCAGCCGCTCGTCATCCAAAACAAAACCTTTACGGATATACTCGTTCAGAATCTTCGTGGCCCAGATACGGAACTTCGTAGCACGGGCAGATGATACACGATAGCCTACGGCAATAATGGCATCAAGGGAATAAAACGTGGTAAGGTAGTTCTTGCCATCAGAAGCAGTTGTTTCCATTTTGGAAATAACTGAATCTTCTATTAATTCTCCTTCTTCTATAATATTCTTCAGATGTTTGCTGATAGCAGGCACACCCACACCGAACAACTGCGCCATCGCTTTCTGAGTGGCCCATATAGTCTCATCCTTTATTACCACTTGCACCCTGCCTTCCTCATCCGGCAATTGGTACAGTATGAATTGTATCTCGTTATTCATATCTTTCTTTTTTGTTCAAAACCACCTCACTTCGAGTTATCCACTATCTTTATTGCAGTTACCCACTAACTCACGAGAGTTAACCAGTAACTTGAAATTAGAAACATTAATTTCATCGTACCCGTCCCCCGTTGCATAGTATAACTTTATTATTGGATTGCTTCAACAGTACTCATCCATTTCTTGATTTGTGTAATGCACCATGGCAACTGGTCACGAACTTGCTGCACCCAGAAACGAATAACATCCCACCCTTCGCGCATAAGTGCCTGATTACGCAATTGGTCATTATAGGACAGTTCACCTGTCCACGTCTGGTGATACATGGCTCCATCCACCTCTATGTCGAGTTTCTTCCCTTTATGGAAGAGTGCAAGGTCAAGATAGTACTTGTCAACATGGTATTGAGCTGTTACTGGAATACCAGCATCAGAGAGTGCTTTTTGTAACAGATGCTCCCATTCTGATGATTCTACTGGTGCATCTTCTCCACAACTATATTCTGCGAAATGCTCCAAATAACTAACACCACATTTTTTGCAATATTCTTTGTCGCCAACTGTCACCAACAAAGCTCTTGCTCTTGTTATGGCAACATTAAACAAGTTACCTGTTGACTTCAGGAACATAAGACTTTGTGACTTTGTTCCTTCCGAAACAACTGGAGAGAATATAATTACATCTCGCTCATCGCCTTGGAATTTATGTACCGTATCAATCAAAATCTTATTATGTAGCTCCAAATGATTGCGTAGTTCTGCATCTCGCTCCAAAGCTTTAGTAATCATTTCCGCTTGCAGATGGAATGGAGTGGTGACACCAATGCTGCCATCAAACTCAAGTTCCAAAGCCAATCGTTTAAGGATACGAATCACGCCTTCTGCTTCCTTTAGATTATAGGCGCCTCCATTTTCAGGACGAATGGTTTCCCCTTTTACATCCATCCACTGCATACCAAGTATGGGTTTCCCGTTGTTGGGGGATTGTAAACGGCTATAATCTGTTGCTATACGAAGTGTATTGTCGTAGAATTCCTGATTGGAGAACTGAATGATGTCAAGGAAACTGCGATGATGGTCACGTAGTTGTATGATGTTTTCAGACCCTGTCATACTCTCTGCAAGGTCATAAATAGAGCTGCCACGATATGACCATCTTGGTTCAATCTCATTGCTCAGAATAAGTGACAAATCCGTTTGTTTGCTTAGAAGGCAAATGTGATTGAGCTGTTGCTTGTCGCCTATTACAGCCACACGTTTTGCTCTCATTAACAAAGGTACCATAGATGCAATATCACATTGGCTGGCTTCGTCTATAATGAGCAAATCATAAATAGCTTCTCTGAACGGAAGCCGTCTTCGCGCACTTAAAGAAGTGATAGCGCTCACAGGCAACATAGCCTTCAATGCAGGGGTGTAATCGTCAACACGATTATGTTCAAGAAGGCTGATGTAATCATGCAGATCTCCTTTGTTTTGAGCATTAAAAACGCTTATATGCTGATTAAGCCATGAGTTCCAAGCCGTTTTTGCTTTTGCCTGAAGCTCTACATGCTCTGTCATCATTGCAGCATCAAGTTGTTCAAGTGACGCAGAATCACACATCTGAAAAAGAAGGCCATTATAGCTGGATATTAAGGTAAAATCGTCCATCAACGATTTGAACTCGTTATCGAATGACATCCATTCTCGTTCTGTCATCTGAGGAGTAACGTTCAGTCCTGGATAGTACTTTTCCATAAAGGAATTGATAGATCGGGCAACATTATTCAAATCTTCCACGATTCTCATTTCCCATCTTTTTTTGAACAGTTTATCCAGTAACCTGTCTGGGCCTTCTTGCAAAGATTTGCGATTGTCCACAAAGACACTATATGCATTCTTAACCTCATTGACTTCATCGTCAGTCAGGACTCCAATCAACTGTTGGTACTTGTCTCGTATGGCACACACAGATTGTTCCAACTCATCCAATCTGTTTCGATTGCTAACTATCTGTAACTTTTGTGCTCGTTTGGCATCATAGCTTGAATATACACGTTTGTATGCCTCGATAGCATCGGAATACGATTCGTTTTTAGCTTTGGCCTTTTCCCATAGTTGCGTATAATCAGAGATGCTTTGTTTGGCGCTCTTTTCATATCTGAGTACCAACGGCAACTCTTTATTCAAAGCATTAACGCGCTTTACTACAACATCAACAGCATTATTGTTCTTGCTGGTAAATAAGACGTTTTGTCCTGCAATTGCTGCATTGATGATTAGGTTTGCAACCACCTGCGTTTTACCTGTTCCTGGAGGTCCAGCTATCAATGTTACGTCTGCACTCAGAGCAGAACGAACAGCTTTCTCTTGTTCATCATTCAGGGGAAGTACTTCAAGTATTTCTTTTGTGTAAGTTGGGTTCTTATGAAATTGTTTATGTATAAATTTCCACAAGATAGAATGTCTTATATCAAGGTCTCCCCAACTTTCAAGATTGGCTAGTTCATTGCTTAAACCCACGGTATATGGAGTCGGCTCTTTAGCAAATAGAATTGCACGATTAAGAATACCATCAGCATCAGCAATCTGTATTTGCCCCTTTTTCAGATTGTCTATGTTCAGTTCTTCCTGCCATTCCCAATCAGGGCGAATAGTTCTAAGCAAGGATACCTTTTCAGACAAATCATCGAACGCGGCATGACCATCAGTAAAGCCCAATTCTGCCTCTAATTCTCTCAACTCATAGATATTCTCAGTCTTCTCATTGGTAGAATACTTATCGATAATATCCTTGTTAATCAGCAGCTCTTCATCTATAGTAAAGCCCTCCTGTTTT